>NZ_BAAAZP010000046.1:0-3235 GCF_039536965.1 Nonomuraea antimicrobica
CGCGCGGAGACGGCCCGCGCCGCCTGCCCCGCCTGGTCACGCAGGCGGCCCGCCACCTCGTGCGCCGCCTGAGCCTCGGTACGGAGCCGGTGCAGGTGACCCCCCGCCTGGTACGCCTGGCTCTCCTTCAGCCCGTCGATCTGCGCGGCCAGCGCCAGTTCCTGGGCCTCCTCCTCGCCCAGCCGCACGGTCGCCGCGTCCAGCTCCCCCTCGGCCTCCTTGAGTGCCTGCCGCTTGGCCTTGACCTCGGCGGCCAGCGACTCCAGGGCGGACCCGGCGGAGATCACGGCCGCGGCCGCGGCGCGCAGCACCCGCTGGGCGTAGCCGCGCTGCCGGACGGCCAGCCGCTCGGCCTCCTCCACGTCGCGGTCGAGCAGCCGCAGCTCCTCGCGCTGCCGGTCGAGCCGCTCGAACCCCTCGGCGATCTCGTGGATCTCCCCCTCCCCCAGCGGCGGCAGGGCGCTGGACAGCAGCTCCGACAGCAGCCCCGGGTCGAGGCGCTCGGACAGCTTGGGCGTGCGCAACTGGCGCAGGGCGGTCAGCAGCGAGTCGTAGCGCTGCTCGTTGAGCTCCCGGTAGAGCGTCCCGCGCACGACGGCCCGGTAGGACTCGGCCGAGTCGTGGACCGTTCCCGAGGCGTCCAGCTCGGCGGTGAGCTGCGCCTTGGTCAGCGGCTGACCGGCGTCACCGGTGAGCCGGACGCCGTCGGGGGCGTCGATGCGCGCCTCGGTGGTGAAGTAGGCGGCGGTGACGTTCTTGGTGTGGACGGTGGCCTGCAGCCGGGCCCCGCAGGTGAACCAGCGGCCGTCGGCGTGCCGGAACTCCAGCCACACGTAGCCGACCCGGGTGGTGCCGGTGGCGCCGTCGCCCATGAGGTTCCAGTGCATGGTGCGCTCGCCGCCGCCGAACGTGGACAGCCTGCTCGGCTTGAGACTGGCGTCCAGCACGAACGGGAGCAGCAGCTCCAGCACCTTGGACTTGCCGCTGCCGTTGGGCCCGCGCAGCAGCAGCCGCCCCCGGTGAAACTCGAACACCTCGTCGTAGTAGCGCCACACGTTGAGGATCCCGGCGCGTACGGGGGTCCAGCGGGCGTCCACTCCCTGCACGGCGCGCGACGGAGCCAGCTCGGTAACGGTCATGCGTCCTCCTCCTGTACGGCCTCCTGTACGGCGCGGTCGACCCGGTAGCGGGCGGCGGCGGGCCGGGCGGCGACCCGGTCACCCGTACGGCGGGCCAGCCCGAACAGCGAGAGCACCTCCAGCGCGTCGGCGGCCAGCCGCGGCCCGCCCCCCTCGGACTGGTACGCCTTGGCCCACTGCGGAAAGCGGCGCAGCAGCCTGGCCGCCTCGGCGTCGAGCCGGGCGGCGGTGACGGGCCCGGAGGTGACGAGCAGGTCGAGCATGAGCAGCGCGGCCACCTTGGCGTGGCTGCCGTCGTCGGGGAAGCGGGCGTCGGTGGCGATGGCGTCGGGGTCGATGAGCAGGAAGCCCTCGGCCCGCTCCTCCAGCACGAACCCGGCCTCCTCGGCGGCGCGGCGCAGGAGCCGGCGGCCGGTGAGGGAGGCGGCGTAGGCGGCCTGGGCGGGGGTGAGCTCGTCGCGGTAGACGGCGGGCTCTTCGAGCAGGCGGCGGATGAGGGAGTGGCGGGCCCACAGGTTGCGCTGGGTCTCGGTGGGCTCGTCGCCGCCGTAGCGGGCCTCGACGGTGAGCGCGGCGGGCCCGCCGGGTGGCGCGTCCGCCCCGAAGGACGCCTCTGCGGTGGCCGCTTCGACCGTGTCACCCACTGGGCCCGTACTGGACGCCGCGACCTGGCGGGAGGGTGGCACCGGTGCGGCCAGCAGCCGGATCACCCGCGTGGTGTCCACCCGGTAGAGCACCTTGGCCTCCTCGTCGTCGAGGTAGGTGTCGGTCGCGCCGTCCATCGCGGTGACGGCCCCGTAGTGCTCCAGGAGCTTGAGCGCGTCGACGAAGGCCGCGCGCTCCTCGCCCCGCACCGGCTCGAACGCGGGCACGCCGGGCTCCACCGCCGCCGCCTGGACCACCCGCTGGGCCAGCATCCCGATCGTGGTCACCGGCGAGGCGAGCAACTCGGCCGCGCACAGGCACAGCAGCGTGTAGCGGCGGCGGTCGAACGGCGCCCTGGTGGTGCGGCGGCGGCGGGCCGGGCGGGTGGCGCCGGGCTCGGAACGCACCTTGACCAGGCGGGCGTACCCCTGGCGCGGCTCGACGACCAGCCGCCAGCCGCAGAAGTAGTCGAACCACTGGATCAGCGGCCGGCGGCGCTTCCTGATCAGGTCGAAGGCGGCCGGGTCGTCGTGCAGGGACACCAGGGGCCGCCCGAGCAGGGTGCGGATCGCGCGGGCGATCTCCTCCTTCTCGGCCCTGACTAGCTGGTTGGCCAGGCTGCTCACGCGCCCACCACCCGTCCGCGGCGGGCGCCGGGCGCGCGTACGTCGATGAGGTAGTCGGGGCCGCGGAACCAGCCCTCCGTCGTACGCAGCACCGCCACCGACCCGTCGTCCGGCGCTCGCAGCACGATCTCCACCCTCCCGTCCGAGGTGACGGCCCGGCGGAACCCGGTGGAGTCGGGCCGCTCGGCCAGCGCCCTCCCCAGCAGGTCGAGCAGCCTGCCGAACGTGTCGTGGTCCAGCTCCGCGAACTGCGACAGCCGCATCGCGCCGCTCGTGGCCAGGGCCGACCAGGCGGCCTCCAGCTCGGCGCGTTCCCGCTCGGCCCGGGAGCGGCGCTCGGCCCGCAACTCCGCCACGTCGCGGACCTTGCCCGTGCGCCCCATGCGCTCCGTCCGCCCACGCGAGCGCAGCAGCGCCGACACCTCGACCGGGTCGGCGTCCGCCCACGGCACCCCGGCCGGGATCAGCTCGGCGTCGGCGTGCCCCAGGTGGGCGTGCCTGGCCGAGCCGAGCCCGAACGCCGCGTCCCACAGCCGGTGCGCGTCGTCCTCGGCGGGCGCGGCGGCGAACCAGCGGGCCAGCGTACGGAAGTCGGCGGCGGCGCTGGAGGACCGGCGGCGGGAGTCGGTGATCCGGTCGAGCACCTGGAGGAGGGAGACGATCGCCCGCCGCGCCACGTCGTGGAGCAGGCGCACCCGCGGCACGCCCTCGTCCGCGGTGGCGGGGTCGAGCGCCACGTCGGGGGCGAACCACCGGCACAACCCGTCCCAGGCCGCCGCGCGGGCCGCGAGCCAGGGCGTGGCGGGGTCGGCGCCGGGCGGCTTC
>NZ_BAAAZP010000047.1:0-45127 GCF_039536965.1 Nonomuraea antimicrobica
GGCCAGCGCGGCGCGGGCGAGGCGGCCCGCCAGCAGCCGGGCCCGCGCCGCGGGGAGACCGGCCCGCAGCAGCTCGCCGTAGAGCGGGTGGGCCAGCCGCAGTTGTACGCGGGCCCCAGAACGCTCCGACACCGCCAGCCCGCACGCCTCGGCTCCCTCGACCGCGACCGGGCCCGCCAGCGCCTCCAGCAGGGCGGGTTGCAGCGGCTCCCCGCAGGCCAGCAGCTCCAGCACGAGCCGGGTGGGCCGGTCGAGCGGGCGCAGCCGGTTGAGCAGGAGCTGGCGGACCCCGCCCCCGAGCCGGGCCTCGCCGCTGAGGTGCCACACCCCGTACGCCTGCCGCAGCGTCCCGTCCGCCAGCGCCGCCGACAGCAACTCGCGCAGGGCCAGCGGGTTGCCCGCGGCCAGGCCGTGCAGCCGGGCCCGGGTCGCGCCCTCGACGCCGCCGTGGAGCTCGTGCTCGATGAGCCGATCGACGGCGGCGGGCGGCAGCGGGTCGAGGTCGAGCCAGGCGGCCGGGCCGTCCTTCCACAGCGTGACGACGGCGTCGGGCACCGGCTCGCCCCCGCGTACGGTGATCACGGGCACGACCAGCCCCTGGGCGACCAGGTGGCCGAGCACGGCGGCCGACCCCTCGTCGAGCAGATGGGCGTCGTCGAACCCGAGCACCACCCGCCGTCCCCCGCCCCAGTCGCGTACCCGGGCCTCGGCCAGCGCCAGCAGGGGCAGGCCCGCCTCGTGCGGCAGCGGCCCCGACGGCAGCGGGGGCAGGTCGGCTTCGTGCGGCGGCGGCCCGGCCGACAGCAACGCTGCCACGACCCCGAACGGGATGCCGGTCAGCGCCCTGGTCGCGGCCACCCAGCCGGTCGTGGCCCCGCCGGCCGCCTGTTCGGCCAGGATCTCGCGGGCGAGCCGGGTCTTGCCGACGCCCGCCTCCCCGGAGACGACCACCCCGATCGCCTCTCCCGTGGACAGGCACGCTCGGACGCGGTCCAGCTCGGCCTCCCGCCCGACGAACGGCCACCCTCGCATGAGCCGAGCCCCCTTCGTTCCCGCGTTCCCTCCCCTCATTCGCCCGGCGGGACCTCCCGGATGCCGCCCCGGCCCAGGCGCAGGAATCCGAGTTGTGTAGTTTGAGGTGAACAGTCTTAGCTGTCTAGTTTTGGGGTGGCATGGTGAGCGACGAGGAGGCGGCCAGGGCGGCGGCCGAGGTGTGGGTGGTCTTCGGACGCCTGCGCCGCAGACTCAAGGCCCTGGAGGGAGAGGGCGGCCTGTCCTCCGCGCAGGCGTCGGTGCTGACCCGGCTGAGCAAGCTCGGCCCCGCCTCGGCCAGCGAACTGGCCGCCGCCGAACGGGTCAGGCCGCAGTCGATGGCGAAGATCGTCGTCTCGCTGGAACGGGCCGGGCTCCTGGAACGTCACCCTGACCCCGACGACGGACGCCGTCAGGTGATCACCTTGACCGAGGCCGGGCGCACCTGGCGACAGGGTGACCGGCAGGCCCGCGAGGCGTGGCTGGCCCGCGCCCTGCGGGAGCGGGGCAGCGAGGAGCAAGTGCGCGCGGTGATCACGGCGATGGCGCTGCTCGACGAGGTCGCGCACTCGTGACGGGCCCCGTACGGCGGCCGCGCCACGGCCGGTCCATGGGCTCGCCGAGGCCGGCCCGGCGGTGGCGCCGCGTCCCGAGCGGAGGCGGCCCGAGCGGAGGCGGCCGGAGGGGAGGCGGCCGGAAGGGAGGTCCGGCGCGCGGGTCGCGGGAGCCGGCGGCGTTCGACCGCAGGCTGATCGCCCCGATGGTCCTGGGCTCGATCCTGAACCCGATCAACTCCTCCATGCTGGCCGTCGCGCTGATCCCGATCGGCGCGGCGTTCGGCGCGCCGCCCTCGGAGACGGCGTGGCTGGTGACGGCCCTCTACCTGGCCACGGCGGTCGGGCAGCCGGTCATCGGCCGGTTCGTGGACGCCTACGGCCCGCGCCCGCTCTACCTGGCCGGCACGGCCCTGGTGGGCGTGGCCGGGCTGATGGCCGTGTTCGCCCCCGGGCTCGGCCTGCTGATCGTCTCGCGGGTGCTGCTCGGGATCGGTACGTCGGCGGCGTACCCGGCCTCGATGTACCTGCTGCGCAGCGAGGCCGAGCGGACCGGGCTGCGCAACCCGGGTGGCGTCCTCGCCGTGCTGTCCATCTCCAACCAGGTCATCGCGGTCATCGGCCCGTCGCTCGGCGGCCTGCTGATCGCGCTGGGCGGGTGGCACCTGATCTTCACGGTCAACGTCCCGCTGTCGCTCGCCTGCCTGGTGCTCGGCGCGCTGCGGCTGCCCAGGCGACCCGAGCCGCGCATGGAACAGGAGCGGCGGGCGGACCTGCCGGGCATGGTGTTGTTCGCCGGGATGCTGACGTCGTTCATGTTGTTCCTGATGGAGCCGGACCTGCGGCACGTCTACCTGGTCGCGGTCGCCGCCGTGGCGGGGGCCGGGTTCGCGTGGTGGGAGCTGCGGCGCGAGGAGCCGTTCGTCGACCTGCGGGTGCTTCGGGGCAATGCTCCGCTGCTGGCCACGTACGGCCGCCAGGTGCTCGCCTTCACCACCTCCTACGCCTTCCTCTACGGCTTCACGCAGTGGCTGGAGGACTCCCGCTCGCTGAGCCCGTCGCAGGCGGGCCTGGTCCTGCTGCCCCTGTCGGCCACGGCCATCGCCGCCACCGCCCTGACCAGCCGCTACGCCGAGGTACGCGGGAAGCTGCTGGTCGGCTCCGTCGTGCAGATCGGCGGCTGCGCGGCCCTGCTGTCGCTCCACCCGGCCAGCCCTGTCTGGGCGCCGGCGGCCGTCGGCGGGGTCGTCGGCGTCTCGCAGGGCCTGATCGGCCTGGCCAACCAGAACGCCCTCTACGCCCAGGCCGATCCGGCGCGGATGGGTTCGTCGGCCGGGCTGCTGCGCACGTTCATGTACCTGGGCGCGCTGCTGGCCTCGGCCGCCAACGCCGCCTTCTACCGCGACGGCGCCACCACCGACGGCCTGCACCATCTGAGCAGGCTCCTGCTGGTGTGCTCCGTCGCGCTGCTCCTGCTCACCGTCGCCGACCGTTCGCTACGCCGGGTCGGCGCGCGGTAACCACCTCCAACGCTCGCGGAAAACACTCCCTGGAAAGGTCACGCAACCATGGCTGTCACCACTTTGGACCCGGCGACCGCGCTGGTCGTCATCGACCTGCAGAACGGCGTTCTAGGCATCCCGGGCGCCCCGCACGCCTGCGCCGACGTGCTGTCCAGGACCGTCGCGCTGGCCGACGCCTTTCGTGCCCGCCGCCTGCCGGTCGTCCTGGTACGCGTGACGTCCGCCGAGGACGGCTCCGACGCGCTGCCCGGACGTACCGACCGCGGTGGGGCCTCCGGCGCCCGGCCCGCGGGCTGGGACACGATCGCGGACGACCTGACCGGCCACCCGGGCGACCTCGTGGTCACCAAGCGGAACTGGTCGGCGTTCTACGGCACCGATCTCGACCTGCACCTGCGCCGCCGGGGCGTGACCCAGATCGTGCTCACCGGCGTGGCGACGAGCATCGGCGTGGACTCCACGGCGCGGGGGGCGTACGAGCACGGCTACCACGTGAGCCTGGCCGTCGACGCGATGACCGACCTGGACGCCGACGCCCACCGCAACAGCGTGGAGAAGATCTTCCCTCGCCTGGGCGAGACCGGCACCACGGCCGAGATCCTCGACCTGCTGGCCAGAACCGGCCCCTGAGGTCTCTACCCGATGCTCTACCCGATGTCCCTGACCGCGCTTTGGGCGGCGCTTTGGGCGGCGCTTCGGGCGGCGCTCTGGGCGGCGCGGAACAGGCTCGCCGCCCGATCGTCCGGGGCCCCTTCCCTGAGGCGGTTCATCACGTACGCGAACGCCAGCCCGCTCCCCGGATCCGCCATGCCGATCGACCCGCCGAGGCCGGGGAAGCCGAAAGCCGTGGGGGAGTACCAGTACGCCTCCGGCGAAGGCAGCCCGAACCCCGTGCCGATGCGTACGGGGACCCGCAGCACCCGATCGACGCCCGACACCCGCTCCTCGACGGCGTCGGCCAGCGTTTCCGAGGTGAGGACGCGGTGCCCGTCCACCTCGCCGATGAGCGCGGCGTAGAACCGGGCGAGTGAGCGGGCCGTGCAGATGCCGTTGGTGGCGGGCATCTCGGCGGCCTGCTCGGCCGGGTCGTTGTGGTCCAGCGGCGGCGTGACGACGCGCATCGTCCGCACGGTCAGCGACGACGGGTCGGCCCAGGCCGCCATGACCTCGCGCGCGGGCTCGGGCAGGGCGTCCAGGTCGATCGCGGAGACATCGAAGCCGCCCGGGTCCGTGAGGATGCGGCTGACCCGGTGGTGCTCCGACGTGGGCAGCCCGATCCACAGGTCGAGGCCGAGCGGCCCGGCGATCTCCTCGGCGAGGTACGTGCCGAGGCTGCGTCCGGTGACCCGGCGCACGACCTCGCCGACGAGCCAGCCGTACGTGAGCCCGTGATAGCCGTGCTCGGTGCCCGGCTCCCAGGCCGGACGCTGGGCCGCCAGCGCGTCCACCATGGGCTTCCAGGCGATGGCCTCGGCGGGGGTGACGGGATGGTCGATCACCGGCAGTCCGGCCTGGTGGGTGAGCAGCCACCGCACCGGGACGCGTTCCTTGCCGTTGGCCGCGAACTCGGGCCAGTAACGTGCCACGGGCGCGTCCAGGTCGAGTTCGCCGCGCTGCGCCAGCAGGTGGGCGCAGGCCGCCGTGACGCCCTTGGTGGTGGAGTAGACGACCTGTAGGGTGTCGCGTTCCCACTGCCGTCCGGTCTCGGGGTCGGCGATCCCGCCCCACAGGTCGACGACCTTGCGTCCGTGCAGGTAGACGCCGACCGCGGCGCCCACGTCCTGGCCGCCGGCCAGGTTGGCCGCGAACGCCTCGCGTACGGCCTCGAATCCCGGTGCGGTCTCCCCGCCGATCTCGGGCATGCGGCTTTTGGGCATGTGTCATCACCTTTCGTCTTTCGTCGTGAGGTGATCCGCGAACGTTCGAGCAGGCTCAGCGGCGGAACTTCTCGATGAGCCAGGCGCACAGCTCGGGCTCGTTCATCTCGGGGAACTCCACGGCGAACGCGGCCAGCGCCCGCGCCGCCTCATCGCGGTCCAGGCCGCGCGCCATCGCCGCCTTGAAGTACTCCTGGCGGGCGGCGGTGGGCCGACCGCCCCCCGCGCCGCGCCCCGGCAGGCCCGCACGCCACCGGGCGATCTCGTCCAGCCGATCGGCCCGCCAGCCCGGAGCCCCGTCGACCTCGACGTCAGGCTCGGGGAACGGGTGATCGGAACCGTCCGGATAGCGGGTGCGCCATTTGTGCACCGCGTGCCGGGTCACTCCCAGGGCCTCGGCCACGCCGACGACCCCGAGGTAGCGCTCGGTCATGGATGCACCTACTCGTCCGTCCGGCCTCCTTCGCGGATCTCCAGTACTACCACGTACGGCGTCCCGTCTCGTGCGAGCGCCTGAAAACATTGTCTACAAAAGAGACGACGTTGGCAAGTGGCGGCGCCCACCTGGGCGAAGACCAGGGCCGGATCGCCTGGCGCGGGCTACGTCGGCCGGGATAGGCCCACACGCGCGGGGCCTGCCGCCGACCGCGCGCTCATCGACCACGACTCGGTTGCCCCTGCGCAGGGAGGGACGGCTGTTCACTGAAGGCACTGTCGGTGGCCCGAGGGATGCCGCTGAGGAGGGGTGCATGTGTGACGGAGGGCGCGGTGGACGCGGAGCGGAGGGAGGGATGGGCGTGGAGCGGAGGGCGGGGCAGGAGCGGAGGGGAGGGCGGGGCAGGCGTGGAGCGGAGGGCGCGGTGGACGTCTGCGATGGGGGGCCGGTAGGCGGTTTGCGGGCGGGGAGCCCGTTTCCCGCCGAGAGCCGGGGGCTCGCGCCGCAGTTCGAGTGTGACGAACGGCGGTATGAGGGTAGAGGGGCCGGGACATCCATCCCGGGGAGGAAAAATGCGCTCCTCGATCCCTTTGGGTCACATCGGCGGAGTCAAGGTCGGGCTCAACGTCAGCGTGCTGGTCATCGTCGTCATCCTGGTGGTCGGTCTGGCCTTCGGGCGTTTCCCCGCGGTCTTCCCCGGGCGCTCGCCGGTCGTGTACGTACTGGCCGGACTGGTCGCCGCGGTCCTGTTCCTGGCGTCCCTGCTCGCCCACGAACTGGCCCACGCACTGGTAGCGCGCCGTCACGGCATCGAGGTGTCGCAGATCACACTGTGGCTGCTCGGCGGCGTCGCCGAACTCCGCGGGGAGCCGCGCACGCCCGGTGCCGACCTGAAGATCGCCATCGTCGGCCCGCTGACGAGCCTGCTGGCGGGCGTGGTCTTCGGCCTCGTGGCGGTGCTGGTGACCGCCGTGGCGGGGCCCGCGCTGCTCGCGGGGATCTTCACGTACCTGGCCGGGGTGAACGTCCTGCTGGCCGTCTTCAACCTCGTCCCCGCCGCGCCCCTGGACGGCGGGCGGGTGCTGCGGGCCGCGCTGTGGGCGCGCTGGCGGGACCGTACGCGGGCGGCGGTCGCCGCGGCCCGCGCCGGACGGGCGTTCGGCTACATGCTCATCGCCCTGGGCTTCCTGCAGGTCGTCACCGGCCGCGGGTTCGAGGGACTGTGGCTCGTCCTGATCGGCCTGTTCCTGGTCAACGCGGCCACCGCCGAGGAGCAGCAGACCCAGCTCGGCACCGCTCTCTACGGGCTGCGGGTGGGCGAGGTGATGTCGGGACCGCCCGTCGTCGCCCACCCCGACGAGACCGTGGCGGGCCTGATCGAACGGGTCGTGATGCACCGGCGGCTGTCCACGTACCCGCTGGTGGACGACGCCGGCCGGTTCGCCGGGCTGGTGACGCTCAACCGCATCCGCACGGTCCACCCGCCCGACCGCGACGAGACGCGCCTGCGCGACATCGCCTGCCCACCGGACGAGGTGCCGCAGGCCCATCCGGACGAACTGCTGACGGACCTGCTGGGACGGATGGGCGGCAGCGCGGACGGCCGCGCCGTCATCCTCGACTCCACGGACCGCCTGGTCGGCCTGCTCACACCCAGCGACATCAGCAAGGTGGTCGCGACCGCCGACCTACGGGCCGCGGACCCGTCCCAGGGGCCTCGCGGCGCCGACCCCACCGTGCCCCGCCCCTCCCCTCACCAGGACCACCCGACCAGCCATCACTCCACCTGAGGAAAGGAACGCCGGCACCCGCCACCCACTTCTCGCCCCAAAACCAGTGGACGGCATTGATAACGTCCTGAATGTTGAACCATCGATGCCGATGCCGAATCGGAAGGGGCCGATGTGGAACGAGTCGGAATCGAAGAAGCCGGCGTCGAAAGTGCTGGGGTCGAAGGGGTCGATGTCGAGGAGTTCGTCGCCACCGGCTTCGCCAAGGTGGAAGGCATCGTCCCCCGCGAGGTCGGCGACGCTGCCAGGGCGTTGTTGTGGCAGCGGATCGGCCTGTCGCCGGACGACCCTTCCGGCTGGACCCAGCCCGTCGTGTGGACCGCAGACCTGACCGGCGAGGGCCCGTTCGGACAGTTCATGGCCAGTCCGCGACTGCACGGGGCACTGGACGCCATTGCCGGTCCTGGCGGGTGGATGCGGCGCGGCAGCGTCGGCAACATCCCGATCCGATTCCCCAGGCTGCCCCCGGCAGACGACCGGGGCTGGCACGTTGACGCCAACACCCAGCGACCCGACGGCTCGTGGGGCGTGAGCGGGCGCCCGGCCACGCTCCTGCTGCTGGTGCTGTTCTCGGAGGTCGGCCCGGATGACGCGCCGACCAGGGTCCGAGCAGGCTCACAGCGCGACCTCGCCAAGATCCTGGACGAGAAGGTGGGCGACCCGATGCGGATGGGCCCGGTCTTCGACGACGCGGGCCGGGACCGTCCACTCGCCCTGGCGACCGGCGTACCGGGCGATGCGTACATCCTGCACCCCTTCACCGTCCACGCCGCGCAGGAACACCTGGGCGCCGAGCCTCGATTCATGGCCCAGATGCCGGTCATCCTGACCAACCCGCTCACCCCGGGCGACACCACGACCCTGGCCCGCGCCGCCGGTTGGTAACACCCGCACCTTCAGAAGAAGCACGCGGCAGCGACCACCCGCCGGACCCCCACCACACAGGAAAAGCCCCGCACTGCAGCGACACCTGCCCACGCAGACCCCTCGCACAGCACGGGACCACCAGCCCCTGAATCCGCTCACCACAGCACTTGACGACCCCAGGCCCCAAAACGAACGGAACGGGACCTCACGAACGAACACCACGGGACTCGCGGCTCAACTCCGAGAGCGCGCCGCCAGATCCCGTACCACCTGGATCAACTCTGCCGGATCAAACGGTTTGGTCAGATAGGCATCCACCCCGATCCCTCGTCCTCGGACCTTGTCATCGTCCTGCGCCCTGGCCGTGATCAACACAACCTTGATATGGCTGGTCGCCTCGCCCATCCGCAACCGCTGCGCCGTGGTCCACCCATCCAGGAACGGCATCATCACATCAAGCGTGATCACATCGGGCATGACGTCCAGCACCCGATCAAGGCAATCCTGCCCATCCGTGGCGGTCACGACCTCGAACCCCTCCAGGTTCAGGTTGACCGCGATGAGCTGCCGGATGACCTCGTCGTCATCCACGACCAGTACTTTCCCAAGAGCCTCACCCACGGCCGCAAAGCTAACCGGTAGCGGGGTGGTCACGGGCGGTTTCTCTGGAAGTGTTCAAGGACGTTTATCTGGTGCCGAGTGGTGCTCAGATGCTGATAGCCTTGTCACTCGTCGAGCCCCCTTAGCTCAGGGGATAGAGCACCGGCCTCCGGAGCCGGGTGCGCAGGTTCGAATCCTGCAGGGGGCACTCGATCTTGACCAGCGGTTCCGGCCGCTGACCAGGGCAAACATCGCAGGTACGGGCGGGCCTCCAGTCTCACGGAGCCCCGCCCGTTCTCGTTGACGCTCGCAGGTTGTGGGCCAGTCGTGGGCCATGATCAAGATCGAACAGCGAGGTTCCCATTTCATGGCACCGTCAGATGCGATCGAGTGCAGTAGTGACCGCTAGATCCGTCGAAGAGTGTCCGACTGCCGATCCAACTGCCGGCCACCCACGGCTCAGGGGTGTGCTGTGGCGCTGTGCTCGATCCCGCTTGATGCGCGCAGCCAGCGTCAACCCCCATCCGATCGCACACAGCTGCCCGGTCAAGCTCCCCCAACCGAGTTCGAACTGATCGCCTGGAGTGACGTTGAGGGCTATAAGCGCTGACCAGTCCTGCTTCCAGCTCTGACCAGTCCGAATTCATTTGCGGCCGTTCAGCTCAGGAGACGTTGCTGCAGTTCTCTGCAGCCCTGCCTCCACCGGCTACAAGATGCGTCCGCCTGCCCCGCCTACCCTGCGACAGGGCGGCGTGGCAACTCTTCGGCCAGTCTCGCCAGCACCGCATGCTTGTGGTTACGAAGTACGGTCGAGAGTGCGCAGTTCGAGCTGGCACGAACCTCGCTTTGCCGCGCTTATCAATTAAGCTCTATCCATGAGTGGTGACCCACATACTCGGCAGAGGCGCCTTGAGCAGCAACTAGGCTGGGCTGGCTGGGAGATTCGAAGCGCATCCCCCACATCTCAGCCCCTCGAAGACCAGCCTGTGGCATCAATCGCGCGTCAGCTTGATAACGTCGCGATAAGCTACACGCTGTCAATCGGCAAGAGAATATTAGGAATAGTCGAAGTACAGCAGGATGCCACACCTCTCGCAGAGACACTGGCCGCAACTGGCGCGCGCATAAAAAATGATGCAAGGCAACGAAAGAACAGCACTCAGGAATTTCCTGCCTTCGCGTATGTTGTTGATAGCGAGCATATCTACTTCATAGATGCTCGATACAAAGAAAGCAAAGTGCGAAAAACCCAAGGGTTCCATACTCCAGCAGCCTTAGAAGAATGGGCGGAGCATGATCCTCTCGAACCCTTTGAAGCACTCAACCAGCTACCACCGACTCAGCACCTCCACTATTATCAGGCGGGAGTTATCAATGCGATTGAGGACGCACTAAAGGGCGGACGTCGACGGCTATCCGTCATTATGGCAGTGGGCACCGGTAAAACTACAACGATCGCACAGCAGATGTACCGACTTGCCAGCTCTGATGTTGCTCGTAGAATTCTTTATCTGACCGATAGCAGATTGCTCCTCAACCAAGCAATACATGCGTTTGGCGCACTCGAAGTAGAGCCTGGAGTGTCCCTAAACGCTGTCGTTCCTATATTCGCAGACTCGCCCGCCGCAATTCACGGAGCGACCGTCGGACGCACATTTGTATACGCATCAACGATACAATCTATGCGCGCCCAACTTGCGAAGAGAGCGACGACGAAGGCGCAACCTATTCATATCGACGCCTTCGATGCAATTATCAGTGATGGCGTTTCTTGGCCAGCGCGCAAGTCTCAGCCGTCCTGGAAGAAAGTCTTTGAATATTTTGATGCCATTGAAATTTTCTTCGACTCTACACCTTTCCTAGACGACGACGCGGAAGAAGAAGCATTCCCAGTCTATCGCTACGGGTTAGAACAGGCTATCAATGACGGTTCACTCGTGGATTCTCAGACGGCGAAACTTCGCCCTCGCGCGAACCGAAATTATGCGCATGTGACACTCGGCGATCTTGGCGATCTCGGCGAACGGAATCCTCGGGTATTTCTCGCCTCCGCGTCTGCGGATTCCCACGACGCAGAATCAGTTGCTATAAGCCTTCGGCGACAAGGCGTCAATATCATACATCCAGCAGAAGGCGAGGAAGCCACTGATGCCATTGAGCTGGTGATGTCTAAGATCAAGGCGGGCGACACTCTTGTGCCGCTTCTTTCAGAAGCGAGTGTAGACGCGTTCTGGTCACATCCAGAAGTGGACTCACTCCTGGAGCGTCGTGGCATTGAGATTATTCCGGCAGTACTTAAACCTTGCTTCCTACCGAGAGCATTGGCTGAGCGCACCGTCGTCGATGTCACGAGGAGTGTCGACGATTTGATGTCAGCCCTCAACGTGAACTCGCGGATAGATCTTAATATCCTGTCATCGGAGGAGTTCGAAGAACTCACCTCCATCCTTCTGAGAAGGATACACTTTGACGTAAAAAAAATAAATTCATCTCGTCGAGATATGGGGTACGATCTCGCCGCAGAGTACCGCGACGCCCTCGGGTTCGGCGACCCGGTTTCCTATATAGTCCAAATCAAGTTCCACCATCGGCAACGGAGCTTTGTGGGGGATCTTCATCGACTAGCGTCAATAATTTCGGCCCACGCAGACCGCCCTCACGGATTACTTATCACGAATGCCCAGATTACGAGCGTTGCTTCAGAAGCGCTCGCCGACCTGACACGCAAGAACGTCCAAATCCGTGTCATCGATGGAGTACGTTTCAAGAGCTTTTTGTTGGCACAGCCAGATCTGGTCAACCACTATTTTCCGGCAACCGGGAACCGCTGATGGACAGCGTCACACCGCACACAACTCACGACCTCCGGCGCATGCTCAGCGCGTGCCCACCAGGCCGGAATGGATGGAGGACATATGAGAACACAGCATTGGCTACAATGCGACACTTATTTGTTCCGCCTCTAGCCGAGCCTATACCTCAAGCTCGAACCTACTCGGGAATTGATCGCCGTGATGCTATTTTCCCGAACAGGGTCGTGGATACCAGCACACCTTGGGGTTTGTTGCGACACGACCTGTCCGCTAGATTGATTCCCATCGAATTTAAAAACTACGAGCGAGATGAAATAGGAAAGGAAGAAACTAATCAAACGGCCAGCTATCTCAAGAACGATATGGGCAGGCTGGCCATCATGTGCTGCAACAAACTCCCCAACGACAGTGCGCATCGATACCGCAACAGCATCTTCTCCGAATATAAGAAAATAGTCCTATTTTTCACAACTGCCCATTTGATAGAGATGCTGGACATGAAGGATCGCGGAGACGATCCCGCATATTTCGTTGTTGACAGTGTCGAAAAGTTCTTAATTCAGCACGAGTAGTGGCGATCCTTATATTTCCGCTACGCTCGGTGCGCTACGCCACCAATTTAATGGTGCGCAGAAGCGAGCTTTGAGAGATTCAGTGGAACGTGTGCGTGCAACTACCCACAACCTTCATCCCAAAAATAGCACGCCTTCGTTACAGTATTCTGTTGAGCGTTCCCAAGGCGGTAATGATGCTCATTGTCGTGCTTGCCATTAAACCTCTTGACGGAGCCTCCAGAAGACACCTGGAGGTCCCGTGCATACTTCAACGCCTCTTACCGCTTGAGGCCATAGCTACACCTTGCTGCACCGCCTAATTAGGCCTCAAGTGCGGCTTCAATACGGCGATTGATCTGTCCATCGCGCCCATCAAGGCATTTGGCGTACCGTTTGAGAAGGACCTCCACGCTGTTGCCTGCGCGCTCTGCTGCGACCGTCGCATCGACGCCTGCGTTGAGCCATGTAGAGAGAGCGGCATGACGCAAGTCATAGGGCCTCCCAGCGAGGGGCGAGGTGACCTGTTGTGGTGTCAGGGCAAAGCGCCGGGCTTCTTCCCAGGCCCGAGAGTAGGTGGACGCTCCGAGGACGTTACCGCGTTCGTTCCGGAACAGCCGGCCATCTGGGGCTCCGTCAAACTCTTCAATGTGTGCACGCAGGATGCGAACCAGTTCCGGTGGGATCGGCACAGGCCGGACGTCTCGTTCCTCCCGCTGTTTGAGTCCACGCTGGTCATGCACGGTCCCGCTGTCGGTCCACTGTTTGCCGCTGCTCGGACGCGTAACTTCGAGGGTCAGCAATCCCCATCCTTCTTCAGGCAGATGGCAGTCAGTCTTGCGAAGTCCGATCGCCTCGGCGGGGCGCAAGCCAGCGAAATACAACGTGGCGAAGAATGCCACAAGGCGGCGGCCTCTTCCGCGGTGCCAGCTTCCAACGTAGGAGAGACTCACGAGAAGTTCGCGGGCTTGCCCGGGGTTGACCACGCATCGTCGGTCAACGGTGTTGTCTCTGGCGACCTTCTTTTGCTTGACGCGCTTGAGGGGATTTTCGGCCAGTTCGCCGAGGTCGATCGCGTATTCAAGGGCGGTGTTGAGGCCGCGGCGTCGGCGGGCTGTCGTGTCGGCGGCCGCTCGTTTGCCGTCGCGTGTGAGGGTGAGTTCCTCGCAAATGTTGCGGGCCACGATGGGGTCTGCCAGGTCGTTCACATTGAGCGTGCCCTTGCTGAGCATGCGAACGGCGTCTTTAAGGTGAAGCGGGGCCGCATCGCCCTCTTGACGAGGTATGAGGGCCCATTGCATCGCAGCTCTGATCTCCTTCTTGGAGAGGCCGGCGGTCTCCTCTGTGAGGAGGGCGAAGGTGGCCACCGTGAGGCTGTCCACGATGCTCTCGCGGGTTTTGGCGGCGGCACCCTTCCACCGCATGTGGACGTACTTGCGGCAGAAGTCGTACCAGCTCAGGCTGACCTTTTCCATCTTCGTCATAGAGGGGGGCAGGCCGGTGAGTGTGTCGAAGGGATCGCCCTTCTTGGCGGCCTTGAGCAGATCGGCGCGGAAGTGGTCGGCGAGTGCGCGGGTGAGGAAGGACTTGGACTTGGGTTCGGGGCCGACCTTCCAGCGGAGTTCATACGGCTTGGCGCGGCCCTTGCGCTGGCGGATGGTCCAGATGACGACGTCGAGGGTCTCCATGTGCTGTCCTCCTAGGCTGCGGTCTGCTCGAAGGTGATGAGCCAGGCGTCCAGGTCGCAGCGGCGGACCTTGCGCTTGCCGTTGGGGAGTTTCAGGGATCGCGGGCCGCGGCCAGTGTTCAGCCAGCGGTAGAAGGTGGATTTCGGCACGTCGATCTCGTCGAGGACTTCGGCGATGGTGAGCAGGGTCTTGGGACGCGTTGTCATGGTGGTGCTTGCCTTTCGGGCATCGTGATCGGTGCTGGGTGATGCCTCGGCGGTTGTGCTTGGCGGCTGGTCGCCGAGGGCGCTCGCGGGCGGATGGGCGGGGGAAGCCGTCCCAGCCGTCCCAGGGTCATTTCCGCAGGTCAAGTCTGGGACGGCTTGATCAGGTGGGACGGGTCATGCCGTCCCAGCGATCGGAGCCGTCCCGCTCTGACCTGCGGTGACGAGGCTGGGACGGCTGGGACGAGCGTCCCTCTCGATCGGCACGACATCGGCGTCTGGAACGGGGTCGAGGCGCGGGCAATAGCGAGCCCAAGCGTCGGCGAAGTCAGCACGCTGGTAGCCCTTGGCCTGGCCGTTCGGGAAGCGGATGTTGCCTGAGCGGATGTCGTACTCGCGCAGCATCGTGCCGAGCTTCATCGCGGTCAGGCCGGCGGGTCCGTGGTCGGCCCATTCGCTCTCGGGGTCGCCCTTGAGCCGTTCCAGCAAGACGGCGGTGGGCAGGGCGGTGTCGGGGCCGAAGGCGGTGCGGCAAGCCGTCAGTAGGCGTACGCGGACCGAGGTCTGGCCGTTGTCGTCGGCCTCGGCGGTGAGCTGCAACGTGGCGGCGCGGGCCCGATCAGGCCAGCCTCCCCCAGCATGGTCGGCAACGATGACCAGGGGTTCCCAGGTATCGGCCGCACGGTCTTCGACGGGCATGCTCGGCACAGCCTCCTCCAGCGCGGACAGGTCGGCGCGAAGCCACTGGTTCAGGTCGGTCGCCAGCTCGCGAAGCGGAGCGCGGTCGCGGCGGTGGCGGTATGGGGCGGCGTTCTCGCCTGGGGCGCGGCGGCGCATGCGGATGACGACGGCGCGGTCTTCGATGGTGTCGGGCATGGCGCCGATGCCGGCGAGCGCGGCCATGGCGAAGGTCGGGATGCTTTCGACGCGGTTGGTGGCGGCGTCGTAGCGCTTGGCCGGGCGATTGCGCTGGTGTCCGGCGTTGAGAAGGCCGCGGAGGTCTTCGTTGCCGTCGGCTTTGGGGCCGAAGATGGTGTCGGCCTCGTCCACGAGCATGGTCGGCGGGTCTTCGGTGATGGAGCGGTAGACGGCGGCGCTGGAGGAGTTGACGGTGATGAACGGCTCGTGGCAGGTGGCCTCCACCACGTCCAGGAGCCGGGACTTGCCGCAGCGTTTCTCCGGGCCTCGGATGACCAGGCGGGGCGCGTGTGCCCATGCGGGCTGGGCGTGGGTGGCGGCGATCCAGAGGGTGACGGCGTCGGCGGCCTCGGGGCTTGGCAGGATGACGTAGCGGGTGAGCGCGGCGCGTAGTCGGTCGAGCAGGGCGGCGCCGTTGGGCGTGCGGTCGTTCATAGCTGGTGCTCCTTGCGTGGTGTTCATGCGGCCCTGCGACGGCGTGGCTGGGCTTTCATGCCTGCGGAGAGGCCCGAGGCGATCACCGCGGCGATCTGGCGGGGCGGGTTCGGGTCGCCTTCGGCGTTGGCGTTTTCGGCGGCGGATTGCAGGGCGGTGATGACCACCTCGGCGGGTAGCACGCCGCGGGTGACGAGCTGGCCGAGATTGAAGGCGGCGGTGTTGAGGTTGCGGTTGCGGGTGCCGCGCTGGGCGGTGGCTACGCGCTCGACCTCGCTCCGTAGCGCTGCCTCGCCGTACTTGGTCAGCCGGTGATCGGGCAGGCTGGCCAGGAGGTCAGCGGCACTGAGCGAGGGTGGCGTGGCAGGCGTGAGTGCCTCGGCGAGCCAGGCCGGGAGCGGTGCGGGTGGTAGGTCGCGAGTGATCTCGTAACGGCCGGTGCCGTCCGGCTGGATCACGTGGCTGCCAGGGCCGACGACGTAGCCACCGTGGGCACGGGTGTCGATCAGCCAGCCGAGCCCGCCCTGATGACCTGCGCTGTTGCGCAGCCGTAGACCCTCAGGCAGGGTGAAGTAGAGATGCGTGCCGCCGCGCCGGGTGCGGACGGTGAAGGTGTCGTCGGGGTAGGGCTGGTCGTGCTCGCCGCACAGCAGGCGGAAGATTTGCTCTCCGTTCTGCAGGTGGTGCTGGGCGAGGCCGGCGAGCGCGCGGTCGCCGGGCTTGGGCTGGTCGAGGTCGATCACGACCAGGCGTGACGGGCCGCAGGCGATGCCGATGTTGTACGGCTGGTGCGGCCAGAAGGCGACGATGCGGTCGGTGTCGGTGGTGGCGTGCTGTTCCCAGTCGGTGAAGCCGCGCAACGGCTTCTTGCCGCGCGGGGTGAGCGGGAAGACACACCAGCCACGGGCGGCGGCCTTCAAGGCGGCGCGGGTCAGGTCAGGCCACCCCATTGGACGCCTCCTTGGCCTCAAGGAACCGGAGGCGGTAGCCCTCGGCAGGGACGTGCATCGGTGCGTCCAATGGGGTGGCGGCGTGCGCGTCGAGCGTAAGCCGGCCCCGGCCGAGGTGGTTGAGGTCCTTCAGGTACGGGCGCGGTGCGGTCGTTCGGGCGTAGCGGTGGGAATGGGTGCTGGTCGATGTCATGCTGGCAGTGCCTTTCCTCGTGATCGGGGTGGGTGGCCTCGGCGGTTGTGCTTGGCGGCTGGTCGCCGAGGCCGTGTCCCGGTGATGCGTGAGCGTGGCTAGAACGGCGGCTTGTCACCCGTTGGGGCGGTGGTGGCCCATGCGTCAGGCGCGCTGCCGTTGTGGCTGGTAGAGGCCTTGCGGGCCGCTCTGACGGGCTTGGCGGTGGCGAAGCGCAGGGACGGGCCGATCTCGTCCACGGTCATCTCGAAGACGGTGCGGTGTTCGCCCTCGTCGGTCTCGTAGCTGCGCATCCGGAGCTGCCCCGAGGCGATGACGCGGGTGCCTCGGGTGAGGGACTCGCAGACGTGTTCGCCGAGGTCGCGCCAGGCCGAGCAGCGCATGAACAGGGGCTCGCCGTCTTCCCACTGCTCAAGTTGCTTGTTGTAGGTGCGCGGGCTTGAGGCGATGGTGAAGGTGGCGACGGCCGTACCGGTCTGAGTGAAGCGGAGTTCGGGGTCGTTGGTCAGGTTGCCGATGATCGTGATGGTGGTCTCGCCGGACATGGCGGGTTTCCTTCCTCGGAACTGGGTCAGTGGTTGCCGTCGCGGTACAGGCTGCGGAGGTAGACGTAGAGCTGCCAGCCGAGGCGGGGCCGCATGCCGGTGCCGTTGCAGGCGCGGCACGTGCGGTTCTTGCCGCCGGGGCGGCATCGGATGCAGCGGCCCCAGGGCCACGCCAGGCAGATGACGATGTAACTGAGAGTGATTGACGGTAGGCAGACTGCTAGAAGAGTGAGAACAGTGGCCATGAGGGCCTCCAGGGCCGTTTTCCGGAGTTTCCGCAGGTCAGGGTCTAGGTGCTAGAGCGCAGGTCGAATGCCGTTTTGAGCTCTAGGCGGGCCTCTAGACCTAGAGGGGTCTGCCTCTAGGTCTAGAGGCGATCGGGGCCTTAGGAAGCGGCGCTGGAGCCTCTGCGGCGATCACGGCGCGTGATGGCGTCGGTGATGTCGTCTCGGGCCACGCCGATCCGGTTCGCGCCCTTGCCGCCGCTCTCGGGCGTGCCCCACACCTGCATGGTCTTGATGCTGTACGGCTTGAGCGCCGTCGTGAGCTGGGCCGTCTTCGCGCCGCCCTCCAGGCGCGCCCACGGTCCGTAGATGTCGGGCCGCAGCTCGGCGAGGCGATCCACGATTGCCTCGTTCCATACCTTGGCCTCGGACGGCGGGACCACGGCCAGGATGTCGGCGAGCAGGTCGAAGGTGGGCGCGTGCTGCTCGGGTGTCTCGCCGAGGGCGTGCCCGCTCAGTGCTCCCGTGCTTGCCCGCAGTGTGTGGGCACGGTCGGCGATGCGTTGCGTGGCGGGTGTGTCCAAGTAGGCGGTGCGCACCACCTTGGGCATCGGGGTTGCGCCGAGCAGGTAGCCGATACCGGCGTCCATCTTGGGCTGGAAGACGGTGGCGCGGATGCCGTTCTTGTAGGCGGATGTGCCGAGGATCATGTCGTTTTCGAGCTGGCCGGCGACTCGCAGGCAGAACCGGATGGTGACGTTCGCGCTGATGCCGGTGGGCAGGCTGTCCTTGTCCGGGCGCTGGGTGGCCAGCACCAGGATCACGCCCAGGGCGCGGCCGAGCTTGATGATGAACTCGGCGTCATCGCCTGCCTTGTCGCCGTACTCGGTGTGAGCGAACAGGTTCTGGCATTCGTCGAAGATGGCGACCAGCGGATGCAGCCCCAGTGAGCGCTTGTCAGCGATCTGCCGGGTGACCTTCTTGTCCGGGCACAGGTCCGGCGGCAAAGCCTTGAGAGCGGCGGCACGGCGCATCACCTCCTTGCGAAGCAGCGCCAATGAATCTGCGGCGTAGCCGATGGCCTCGTCCTCGATGCCGGAGACGTAGCGGTGGCAGTTCTGTTCGTGCGGGTCGAGGTCGCCAGTGCCCTTGAGTTCGTGGATCCACAGTTCGGCGCTCGGGTCGAGAGCCGCGCCGGAGGCGAGAACCCGCACCGAGGCGGTCTTGCCCTGGCCGGGCTGTGAGCCGATCAGGATGTTCTGCTCAACGAGCGGTACGACGATGGCGCGACCTCGCGGGTCGCAGCCGAACGGGATGCCCTTGAAGACGTCGTGCGAGCTGGTCTTGAGCAGCGGGGACTTGATGACGGTCTTGGACAGGTCCTTGTCCCCCACCCACAGGATCAGCCGTCCCTCGTGGATGGTCGAGTCGCCCTCAGGCCAGATGCAGCCCAACGGGCGGCGTAGCGCCGAGGCCATGCGGTCTCGCTTGTCCATCACGTCGGCCACGGTCACGCCGTACGGCAGGTCGATATCCGCCCGCCAGCCGGGGCCGTCGCGAGTGATCGGGGCGACGAACCGAATGGCGTCCTTCGGGTTCTTGGCCATGGCCTGGTTGATGCCGGCGATGCCGAGCACGGTCAGAGACCGGACGACAATGTCGCTGGTGAGCTTCTCCACCGTGGACGGTACGACCGCACGGTTGATCAGCGGACGGTCGACGGGTTTGCCGAGGACGCCGAGCGTGGCGATGGCGACCGCGAGCGCCATCCACTGCACGGCATTCGTCTGATCGGCCACGATGACGCCTGCGATCAGCAGCGTGACGAGGGCGGTGATGGAGACCAGGGCGCGGAGCCGTACGCGGGAGTCACGCTGTCTGCTGAGCTTCAGGTACGCCTCGGGGTCGGCCTTCTGGACGGCGGCCAGTCGTACCGGCTCGCCCTCCAGGTCGAAGGTCCATTTGATGACGCCGCCCACCAGGCGCAGGAACCCTCGCGGGGCGCGTGCGGTCAGCCGCCCGCCGTACAGCGGTACGCGGGAGACCTGGTATCCGGCCACGTGCAGGTAGTGGAGGCCGATCCACTTGACGGTCTCGATGGCCTCCGTCCGGGAGCGTAGCCACAGGGGGACGATCGGCTGTCGGCTGCGCGCCTTGGCCTCCAGCGCGGCCAGCCAGTCCGCAGCGGTCGGACCGGGTTGGTCGACGCGGACGACCGCGCCTTCCAGAACCGGTCCGTCCGCGTTCGCGGGGCTGTCCTCGGCGTCCTGCTCGGACCGGTCCGCGGGATTCTGTGGCTGACGTCCCGCGCGGGCGGCGTCCAGGTGGACGATCTCGGCGTCCTTGCCGTTCTCCTGGTCCGGGACGGCGGACCGGTTCGGGGCCTTGTCGTCCTCGTGGTTGGGATTGTCGTGCCGGTGGGTCATGATGTGTGCACCTCGTTTGACTTGCTGGTCGCGGGGTCCTGGGGCGCGGTCGTTGTCTTGGCGGATGAGGCCGCGCCCCATGTGGCGGTCAACGATGCGCGGTCGGACCGCTTCTCGTCCGGTCGGTCTGCGGGCGTTTCGGTGGCGGTCGGAGTGTGCGGTCCGTCCACTTCGGTGATGCCGAGTTCGGCGCGCCAGGTGGCGGCGAGCAGCTCGGTACGGTCTTCCGGAAACGGGCGCTGAGCCAGTAGTTCGGCCAGCAGCATGGCGGTGATGCCTTGGTTGCGGTCGAAGGTGCGTCCGGGGTAGCCGGTGACGCTCCAGCGGAGGCCGCGAAGTTCGGCCACGTTCGGGCAGTCGTCCGAGGTCATGTGTGTGTCGGTGATGCTCAGGGTCATCAGGCGGCCTCGTCTTCGCGTACGGGCGTCGTCTGTTTCGCGGAGCCCTCGGTCTTCAAGCGCGACAGGAGCGCCCCGGCTCGGTCGGTCGAGATGCTTTGTCCTTCGCGGCGAATGGCGTCTCGAAGGCGGTCACGGGTCAGGGGCTCGCCTTGCGCCTTGAGGTCAGCGGCAACACGTCGCCCGAGGGGGACCAGGTCACCCACGTTCGGCTTCGGCGGCAGGGACCTTTTGGCACGGGTGCGGTTGGTGGCAGAGCGCTTACGCGGCGCGGGCGGCAGGGCCGGGTAGGCGTTTTCTGGAATGACACGTACGGCTTCCGCCTTCATCGGGATGTTCTTCGGGGTGAGTTCGCCGAGGTGGTACAGGGCTCGCTCGCGGCGGGTGGCCTTCCAGCGCCAGAGCAGGCCGTACCGGTCCTGCAGCTCTGTCTTGGCCAGGATGCGTTCGCGCTCGCGGCCGAGGGCCTCGGGGTAGCTGCAGATCTCCCAAAGCACCATCCGGCGCCAGAGTGCGACGGTCGCCATCGGCGCGAGCAGCCAGCGTGAGCGCCGGATCCCGTCCATGTGGTCGGGCTTGGCCAGGTCGGCACGCTTGCGGATGACGTGGGCACCGACCTCAATGGCGATGACCCACAGCAGCGGGAGCAGTGCGTGGGCGACGACCGCGAACCAGTCGGTAGAACCCGGTGCGCTGAGGTAGGCGGCCACGTTGAGGTAGACCGTCGCGCCGGTCAGCGCCCACGGAATGAATCGCAGCCAGCTCAGCCGCATGCCGAGGCGGGCCAGCACGATATCGAGTGCCGAGAACACGGCGATGCCCAGGTCGATGCCGAGCGGGACCGTCCAGGCGAACCAGCCGAACGAAGGGCCGGCGGCGTGTGCGACGCGCTCGAAGCTGTTGATGAACCCGATCAGGCCGAGCGCGCCGGTAACGGCGGCTGTGACGGCTACGGCTGTGCGCTCGCCCTCGGTGAGGGGGCGGGGTGCGTTGTGGCAGGTGTTCATGCGGCCATCTCCTCCGCACAGTCGAGGCAGGTGCCGAGGTGGCGCGGCAGCACGTAGCCGACATCCGTCAGGCACTCCGGGCAGGTACGCCGAGCCGCGTTCGCCTTCGACAAGGCGGCGCGCTGGCGTGGGGTCGCTGTGCGCTTGGGCAGGGCGAACAGGACGTCGTACAGGTAGGCGGCGCGAACGCCGGGAGCCCCGTAGCGGCGGGAGCACCACAGCACTTGGGCTTGAACTCCCTGGCCACCGGGGCGCAGCCCCTCGGCGGTGAGCTGGCGAAGGGTGCGCAGGTGCGATGGAGCCATCTTCCACGGGTAGGTGGGGATGCTGTACCGGTCGCCGGTCGGGTCCCAGAAGCGGGCGAGGATACGGCTTGCCATCAGGCCGCCTCCAGGTCTTCCAGCGCGGCGGCGTGCTCGGCCACCTCGGCGGGTGTCCGGCCTGCCCAGATGCCCGAGGTCGGACGCGTCTCCAGTGCGTAGAGCCCACAGAACAGCAGGGCCGGGCAGGTGGCGCAGACCTCTCGGGCGACGGCCTCGCGAGCGGCGCGTTCCTCGGTGGTCTCGATCGTGAGCCGAGGGCCGGTGTGCAACTCGGGGTCGTAGGTGCATTCGGGAAGGGGTGTTTCGCCGTCCACTCGCCACGTCGCTTCGACGTCGGCGAGCGACATCCGCGCCGGGTGGATCGGGCGGTTGGTGTTGTGTGCCACTGGTGGATCTCTCTTCCTGCGTTCAGTTGCTGACGGTCTGGACGAACCGCGCGAACGACTCGGACGCGCTCATGACCAGGTGCGCCGCCGCCTTGACGATGGTCGCCGCGCCCTCTGGGTCCTTCAGGGCGTAGAGGGCGGCACAGATCATGAGGACGGTCGGGAGCACCTTTCGCGGACGGACAAGCATGTTGAGCCCTCTCGGTTCGAGAACCTGCGAGCAGGTTCTAAGAGACATAGAACATGTATAGTCACGGGGAGTCAAGTCCTAGGCACCGACTGTCGTGGGTTCCTGCGGGTCTCGCCTCGCTCGTTCCTGCTGACTCAAGGGTTCCTCGCTACGAGCTCCGGCAACACTGTGATCGCCCCCGGGACTGAATGCACAGGGGGTGCTTTTGGGGGTGCTTTCGCTCCTCGACCAGGAGAAACACCCAGACCAAATTTGTGGAGTTCGAGCCGCGGAAGCCTTGTCCGGGCCATGATGCGAAGGCGCGGATATCCGGAGGTGAACGTGTCTCGAATGCCCAATGTCGCGCTCGCGCAGGCCATGCGGCGCGCGGATTGCTCAAATTCGGGACTTGCTTCGCGAGTGCGGCAAATTGCCCAGAAAGACGGCATAAACCTGAATTGCACCCATGTGGATGTCAAGCGGTGGCTTGATGGCGTGAAGCCTCGCCCGACGACAGCACGGTTCATCACCGAGGCCCTCTCTCAGAAGGCCGGCGTGACGTTCTCGCTGGACGACGTGGGCTTGGGAAGCGCCGTCACTCAGGAGACGCTTGAAGCCACCCTCGCCCACGGTGGTGGGATATCCGACGTCGGAAGCCTGCTGCTGGGCCTTACCCGGCGGGACCTCGCCGATGATCCCGTCGCCCTGGAGTCCGTGATCGTGCCGGACGCCTGGAGCGAGGCTCTGATCGCGTGGCTGCTGTCGCGGCCGGAGCTGCATCAAGCCAGGGGTAACGCCCGCCCATCCGTGGGTGCGTGGGACGTGCACGCGATCCGGGCGACAACTGAGATCTTCGCCAATATGGGTTTTCAGTTCGGCGGCGGTCACGCGCGTTCCGCGCTTATTCAGTATTACAACCGCGAAGTCGTCCCGATGCTGAACGGTAAATTCACCGAGCCGGTAGGAAGATCGTTGTACGCGGCGGCTGCGGAAATCACCGAACTGGTCGCCTGGACGGCTTACGACCTGGGCAGACATGGGCTCGCTCAGCGGTATTTCCTTCAAGGGCTACGCCTCGCGCAGGCATCGGGTGACCGCATGATGGGCGGTCTGCTGCTCGCCGATATGAGCCATCAGGCCAACTATCTCGGTCGGTACAACCAGGCGATACAGCTTGCACGGGCAGCGCAGGAAGGGTGCAAGGACGTCTCCACCGCCACACCCATGGCCTTGTTCTACGCCATGGAAGCGCGAGCCCACGCAGGTAATGGCGACGAGGCCCAATGCGCACGGGCGTTGCTCCAGGCCGAGAGGTATTTCAGCAAGCGCAATGTGGAGGATGACCCTCCATGGTCACGCTACTTCGACGCTGCGGAGCTGGCTAGCGAAGGCGCGCACTGCTATCGCGACCTCAGAATCCCCTCACAGGCCATGGAATTCGTCGGCCAGGCCGTCGATCTCTGTGACCCGATGTACGTGCGGACGCTTGCCTTCGACCGCCTCGTGCAGGCGGCCAGCTACGTCCACATGGGGCAGCCCGCGAAGGCCGCCTTGGTGGCGCTAGAAGCCGTCAACCTTGCCGGCCCTCTCAAGTCTGCGCGTTATCTCCGGTACGTTCGAGATCTGAAAGCCGACCTCGCGGGCTTCGGCGGCGAAGATTCGGTCAGGGCGTTCAACACCCTCATCGTCGAGAAATATCCTTCCCTCGGCGATTAGAAAGGCCGCCACTGACGAGGCGCGTCCGGATTCTGGAGGCAGGAAAGGCGCTTACGGAACTCTTGGGCGATGGCCTCGTCTTCGTTGACGTTCTGCATCAGCCATGTCGTCATCTTCAACTCGTTGATGTCTCTGAGCACGGGATAGCCCTCCCAGGCCAGGACGTCGAAACCGTAGCGCTCCGCGAACTGATCATATTCGGCACGGGTGCCCCAGCCCAGGGAGTGTTCAAGGGCTGTGACGGCGAGATCGGTCTCAGGAGGGCCGAAGGCGAAACGCTCGAAGTCGATCAGCACGATAGTCCCGTCGGTGGTCTTGATGAGATTGTCAGAGTGAGCGTCACCGTGTACGGCACAGTCGGCGAGAGGGAAATGCAGGGCCTCATAAGCCGTCCGAAGTAGTTGGTACTTCCTCAGCAGGAACTCACGTTCCTCGTCCGAGAGAACATTGGTGGAGGAGATGCGTTCCGAGACGCGCCCAAGGATGTCGATCTGTGGCAGGGCCAGCCCTTCAGGGACCGGCATCCGATGGAGAGCCCGCAGAACCTCGGCTAGGTCAGTCAAAGTCGCTGAACCGCCGCCGTTGTCGATGAAGTGCCACAGCGTGACGGGCCTGTCCCTGACAATAAGAGGCTGTGAGTGATGGGTCGTTCGCGCCGCTGGCAGTCCCGCCTCATGAAGCCAGGCCGACACGGCCACCTCTTTGCGAGCGTCGTCAAGCACGTCCAGGCTCCGCGCTATTCGCACGACGACCCGTTCGGCCACCAGAACGAAGAGGGCATTCTCGCCGAGGCGGATCAACCGCGCTCCTTCGCTGGAGAGGCCGGCAACCTTACATGCCTCCTGAAGTGTCGCCTGCGCCTCCTGAGAGGTGAACGGACCTGCGGCTGACTGGAACACGGTCACTAGGAGCCCTTTGGTTGCGTCTTGACCACGCGGCCTCTTCCGGCCCGCTTCTCGACTACCCCTTCTGCTTCTAGCAGCGCGAACGCTCGTCTGACAGTGATACGACCAACGCCTCGCTCTTGGGCCAGTGCATTCTCCCCAGGAAGCACAGCACCAACGGCGAATCTCCCGCTGACTATGTCCTGCCGCAGGACGGCGGCAACATCGTCAGCGCGCGTCCGTGCATGGTCGGGTCCACCGACGAACCACCCTTTGCCATGGACGGCGGTGATCAGCTCTTCAGCGGCAAGCAATTGGAACGCCTGTCGGACAGTTCCCTTCGAGACGCCGTACTGATCCGCGGCCATGGCTTCGCCCGGTAGTTGCTGGCCGGGAGTGAGTTCGCCGCTCTCGATGCGCTTGCGTAGAGCCTCGGCGATCGTTTCGTACTGGGTCGAGGCCGCGCGGTCAGCGCCTGGCAGACCGTCTCCTACCACTCTGCGTCCACGGCCTGCCTCGCTGGCCACTAGTCCCGTACGCTCCAGCTCGGCGACGGCCTGACGAACGGTCCCTCTCGCCACGCCATACGTTCGAGCAAGGTCTGCCTCGGAGGGCAGCATTCCGCCGGCGGGCGGATCTCCTTCGCGAATGCGGCGGCGAAGGTCCTCCGCTATCCGTACGTAGGTGGGGCCATCCTTCGCCTTGCTCATCGCGCTCCCTCGCCGAGCCACACTGTCTCTAGAGTAGAGCGGACGGTCTCGGATCTGCGAGGAATCGCAGCCCCACGCCCGCGCATAGGCGGGCGTGGTGATTCTCCAAGGCAGGCCGGAGGAACCCGGTTACGCCGCAGGATCGCGGCGTGCCCTCGGACGTCGGCTCCTGGACTTGACGGCGCCAGAGATCATGTTTTCACGGCGGTGTTCGTTCTCATGGGCGGAAATGAGAAGGTCCCAGACCGAGCGCGCCTGCCTATAGAGCCCTCTACCAGTCTCTTCGTACCCCTCGGGGCATCTGGCCCGAAGGATGAGGAACTGCCCTCCCTGGCAGGCCCACTCGTATGCGCCACAGCAAGAGGTCTCGGTGATCCGAATGCGATCTTTCACGGGGCGCGCGTACAGCTCCCGCCGTGGGACCGTTCCATCATTTGGCTGAACCACGGCTCGTCCTGTCAGGGGGCGTACTCCTGCAGGTAGCGATGGACGGTGCGGCGGCTCCGCTGCCACGTGCACGCGAAAGCAAGCTCAAGCGGCGTATCGGCCACCAGCTCTTGCCTGATGCCGAAAGCGACCTCATCGGGGGCCAGCCTGGGCAACGGTCTTGCCCGCCATCTGCCTTGAGCGTCGCGCCAGACGTAGAACCGCCTGAACGCACCCCGCAGGTCATCGGGCAGGGTGCTGGGTGCGGAAGTCGCAGGTGGTTGATCTTCCGGTGTTGTGCTGGGCAGGGAAGTCGGTCCGCCACCGCCCACCGATCGATGGCCTTTCGGCGCGACCCCGAGTTCGGCTCCTGTCCAGCCAAGACTGTGATCATTATCCGAGGTCATGCTGTGCCTCCCCGAACCAGCGCAGGACGGCCCACGTTCGATGCCCGCTGTGGTCGCGGGACGCGCCGAAGGATGTGGTGGCGCTAGACAGTTCGGCTGTCTCAAAGCCGCCGAGGTTGTCGTAACCGCCCGGATCGTGGACCTCGATGCACAGGCTGTCGTGGGCCACGTCGATCCGCGTTTGGATGAGTTGGCCTCGCATGGTGCGTCGGATGGCCGCAGCCATCAGGGTACGGGCGACGCGCTCGGCGTCTCTTGCGAGATCTGGGCGTTCGGCCTGAGCGATGCCACGCGCCCAGACGCCGACGATGTCGATGCTGTCCGGAATGGGTGGTAGGTGCTGCTGATACATCACATGCAGAACCTTCTCGGGTAGGTTGCGTTGCGTCCCGATAAGCTTGAAGCTTACCGGTAAGGCTGTCAAGCTACCCGCGTGAATCGAGAAGACGAGCGCTACTTGTACCTGCGAGTCGCCGACCAACTGCGCGAACGCATCAGGTCAGGAGAGTTGCGGGAAGGAGATCGCCTGCCCTCCGTACCAGGGCTCGCGAACGAACTCGGCATCTCGCGCTCCACCGCCTCCGAGGCACTGAAGGTGCTTGTGTCCGAGGGCCTCGCCGTTGCGCGGTCCGGAGCCGGCACGTTCGTTCGGCTTCCGCGAGAGCCGAAGCGCCTCATCCGCGCGTGGTACCGCGCGACGCCGTACGGCTCACCGTTCATGCAGGACATGGAACGGCAGGGCCGCGAGGCCGGTTGGACCTACCGGTCGCAGAGCGTCCAGGCTCCGCCGGAGATCCGCGACCGCCTGAGCCTCGGTGAGGCCACGGGTCATGCGGAAGACGTCGTCCGGACTGACTATGTCTTCTCAGCCGATGGCGAGCCGGTCATGCTCTCGACCAGTTGGGAACCGTTGGCGATCACGAGTGGAACGCCGATCGTGCTGCCGGAGGATGGCATGCTGGCCGGCCGCGGAGTCGCCGAGCGCATGCTGAGCATCGGCATGCCCATCGACGACTGGGTGGAAGAGGTCGGAGCGCGACCTGGGACGGCTGAGGAATGCGAGCGGCTACGGCACGCGCCGGGCTCGATCATGGTGACGATCAAGCGTACGTACTACTCGGGGGAGATGCAGGTGGAGACGGCCGACATCGTGGTACCGGCCGATCGGTTCACGCTGGTCTACAGCGGCAAAATGGGACGCGCCTCCGGCCCCGACAAGCCATCGGTCGAGGAGAGTGCCTGACCCTGACTCGCGTTCCCCGACTCCTCCGGAACAACGGAGAACTTCGACGTCCCTGACTGGAAACGGCGCACGGCAGGTAATTCGTGTCGTCGGTTAGTCGGGCGCCTCGGCGGGGTTCAGACGATGCCGTACTTCCGCCTGATCGAAGCGGCCTCTTCCTCGGGTACCTCGCTCGGCGTGCGGTTCAGCGCCTGCTGTAACTCGTCCATGATTGCTTGCCCGGAGGTGCGGGCTCGGGTGCTGTACTGGGTGAGCTGGGCGTCGAACTGCTTGGCGGTCGGCCCGGTCCAGACCTTGCCGGTATGAAACATCCGGCAGGGCCGGTCGACGTCGGCGTCGACCTGCTCGATCATCGGGCCGATTGTGCGAATGGCCTGCTGGAGCGCCTCATGCAGCGGGTTGCGAACCATCGCGGCCATCGGCTCAGCCCTTCGCCTTGTTCGGAGATGGAGTCACGTTGAGGATCAGTTTTGGCGCGACCAGCTTCATCAGGGCCACCACGTCGGCTGCGTTATCCCGTCCTTTGACGCCCCGCACCAGTTCGACGATCAGGAGGTCGTCCCCGCGCACGAGTGTCGCTGCGGCTTGGGTGTTGCCGGCGCTGCTGTCCTGACCGTAATAGCCGACTGAGCCGGGAACGATCTCCGGTAGACGCTGAGCCCCCTGGCTGATTTGGAACTCGGCCTCTTTCTGAGATCCGCCGGGGGACAAGGTTACGTCCAGAACCTTCAGCTTGTTGCCGGTCGGCTGGTAGACGAAGCACCCTCCGGAACCCCCGTCATCGCTCGTCGACATGTTGAAACGCCCTCTGACGATGGGATCGTGCACGCCGGTCATCAGCCGCACGGCGTCAAGCGGGACGTAATCGCAGATGTACGGTGGAGCTGCTACCGGCGGAAGCGACGCCTTATTTACTGGGGCTTCTTCCTGTTGGCATGCGGATAGCAGCGAAAATGCGCTCAGCGCTGCGGCCAACCATGCGAGACGTGATCTCATGACGGTTTGTACTCCGAAAACCCTCTTTCGAACCCCGTGTCCAAATCGCCAGCGATCTTCTCCCACGGATCCCCGGCGAGGCCGTCGTAGAGCCATCTTTGGTAGGCCTGGAGCCGTGGGTGGATGTCACCCTGGTACGGAGCCATCTCGTGCAGCGTCATCAGCGAGTTCCCGTCCTCTTTCAAGAAGTTGTTGGGTGACTTCCGAGGGTCTTCTCCCTTGCCCAGCCCTTCCAGAGAACTCCACGGATGCGTGGCGGCAGCAGGCTCTGCCTTGCCGAACAGCTCGTGCTTGAGCATAGCGTCGACGGCCATTTGATCGAGTAGGAACCTCGCCTTCTCCTTCGCCGTGTTGGCGTCGTACGTCGCCTGGTTCGTATTCTTTTCGGTCGCGGCTGCACTTTCGATCATGCTATTCCACGAGCTCACTACCCCGGCTGTTATCGCCCAGGGGGCTGCTTGCGGAATCGCGAGCCCGCTGTTGACCACCGCCATAAATATCTTCATGTTCCGCTCCTGCGCCTCATCCAATTCCTTGCCCTTTTGGATGGTGGCCAGCCCGCTGGCGTCGGTGATCAGCCCGAAGCCTGCTCCGGCTTCTTGTGCGTTGGCTTTTAGAGCTTTGACACCCGTGCCGTCTGCAGCCTGTGCAGCGCCGTAGTCCAGCAGTTTCCTCGACCATGTGGTCTCGGCTGCCAGAACTGTGGCCAATGCTTTAGGGTCCTGCTTGAACGCGTCCTCCATGACCTTGCGCAGATCTTCTCTGTTGAACTGCGCGCCCCAGATCTGCCCTTCTTTCGGCTGGTAGACGCGGTCGGGTCCATAGATTTTTGAATCACCGGCATTGGGCATCTTGGCGGCGCGGTTGACGTCGTTGATGTAGGCGGCGAGGATGCGGGCTGTGGTGCCGGTGGTCGCGAAGGAAGGGCCTTCGGTGCCTGCCAGGACTCGCTGAGCCTCCCAGTGGATGAAGTCCCGGGCAATTGCGGCCGAGGTGAAGCCCGGCGATGGTTCCTGTGGCGAGCCGTCGCGGTCTCGGTAGGTCATCGTCGCGGCCTCCAGCGCCTTGCCGAAGGCTGCCCCGTCGTCGTACATGGGGCGTTCGGTCACATAGCGCTTCAGCACGCTGGGATCGCCGGCGAAGAAGTCCTGGGCCGCTTTCGGGTGGTTGGCCAGCGCCCTCATCACGCCGATCATCGGATCGTGCGGGATTCCTCCCGAGAGGTTGTCCTGCGCAGTCTTCCGATCCAGAGCCTCCAGCGTCTTGGCTGTTGCCACCAGGAAGTCCCGGTTGAACGTGCCGTACGGGAGCAGCGCTGCGAGCGCGTGCTGATCCACCGGCACCCTGAGGTTCGTGAGCAGCTCATTCCGCCATGACGTGCTCAGCCGCGAGCTGGCCGCGCCGAGCGCTTTACCCAGCGCCGCCTGCACACGCTGCTTCCTGGCATCCTTCTGGTACACGAGCGCTGCCATGAGATGACGAAACCGCTCTGTCCCTAGCGCGTACATCAGCGACGTGGCGAAATCTGCGTCACCCGCGCGCTTCTCCAACTGGGCGACGGTCTTCTCGTCCACCTCACTGGACTGGTCGAGTTCACTCAACTTGGCCGCGGCGGCGTACACGTCGGCATCGCCGGAGGCACTGCTGTACAGGGCCTCGTCGAATGGTGTCATTCCGCCTGGTGCCGCTGGGCCCCATTCCGAGCTCACGGCCTGGATCGTGTCGTTGCGGCGGCGTAGCTCCGGACGCTTGGCGCCGATCCAGTTACCCAGTTCCCGTATCGCGGTCAACCGCGAGGTGTCCAGGTCGAGGTCCTGCAACGTGCGGCGGATCAGTGGTTCGTTCCTGCCGAGCGTGGCCTCCGCCTGGCCCAGGTCGCGCTCGAAGTCGCCCATCAGCTTCGGGTCGATCCCCGAGTACCCCCAGTCGGGCGGCTGCGCGACCGCCGGCGGAGTTAGAGAGGGAGGCGTCGGGGTTGTGTCGGCATGGGCCGGAGGATCTCCTGAAGGATGTACCGGCGGTTGTTCGGGAGACGGCTGGGGGACTGGCGTAGGCGTCGTCATGGCGGGTCTCCGGCCTGCTCGACAACAGTCAAATCCTCCCACAAATCAAGATCCCCGGCGAAGGGGGCATAACGTAACAGCATGCTCAGCCCCGGTTCCTGATATGCCCAGACGCCGGGATGTACGCAGAAGACGTCCTCCGGGTTCACCCTGCCGCAATAGAGACGTTCTTGTTGAAGCTCGCAGGTGGACCACCCTGCGCAAAGGCCCCACCGGTGTTTCCGCGGCAATGTAAAAGTGGGTCCGGCCCAGACGCACTTGGCCATTGACAGACACGATAGGGCTGAACGTTCGTGAAGGTATAAGTATCTTGCCGAGACAACCCGGGATGGCATATGTGTGAGACGTCGCCTGCTGGAGGAAACTTTGGCACCCAACCGATGGCCGATCGGCACCTTCATGCACCGTCTGACGGACGAATTGCGCTCGGAACTCCTTGGGCTCGGGACCTTGCGCTCGTTTCCGCCCGGATACGCATTGATCAGGCAGGGGGATCGCAGTACATCGGTTTGGATCCTGTTGGACGCTCTGGTCAAGGTGACCGGGGGCGTTGAGAACGGAGTGGAGGCCACCCTGGCAATCCGGGTGTCGGGTGACATCGTGGGCGATATGGCCGCCATGGACGGGTCACCGCGGTCAGCGACTGTGGCCACCTGCGGGCGCGCCGTCTGCCAACAGGTCAAGGGTCCGGTGTTCCGGTCTTTCGTGGCCCGGCGCCCGGCTGCGGCGCTGGCGCTGACGCAGGTCGTGACCGAGCGGCTGCGTTGGTCCAATCAACGGCGCCTCGACTTTGCCGGGTATGAGACGAAGATCTGCCTGGCACGCGTGCTGATCGCGCTGATCTCGCGGCACGGCCCGCCACGGATGACGGCGTGAGCATCGGCATCCCACTCACGAGAGCCGAGCTGGGCCTGCTGGTGGGCGCCAAGGAGATCACGACGCAGAAGGCGCTGCGCGAGTTGGCCGCAGAGGGGGTCATCCGGCGTGGGCGCCGCGACGTGGTAGTGAAGGACCTGGCAGGGCTGACTGCACTAGCTGACCTCCCGTTCCTCGCCAAGCCATATTTCTAAGGCTTCTCCCGCCGGGTCGTGCCTCACCGTTGAGCCCACCCACTCATTGGAGATGCCATGGTTGCGCACGATTACCGTGTCCTGTTCACAGCAGACATCGAGAACTACGGCGGCCGCACCGACGCCCAACAGCGAACCCTTCAGTCTGGACTGATCAGCGCCATCGAGACGGCGGCAGACCGCGTTCATCTGGACCATGGGGAGTGGGAGCGTCAGGTGGGCGGTGATTCGCTGACCGCCCGCCTTCCCGCCGAGCCGGGCCCTTTCGTCACGATTCCTCTCCTCCTCGACCAGTTCCTGACCGAGCTGGATATGGCCATCGCAGCGCACAACAGCCGACGCGCCGATCCCACCTGGGCGCGGATGAGAATTCGGCTGGCCATCCATGTCGGACCGCTGCAGTTGGATGGCGCGGCCGGGTGGCCTGGGCAACATGCGGTACAGCCCGCGAGGTTGCGTGATTCGGCGCCGATACGGGCCGCGCTCGACACCTTCCGCGACGCCGACTTGGCGCTGATCATCTCGCGGGAGGTGTTCCGCGACTACGTGTCACAGGGACCGGGACGGCCGAGACCATCGGAGTTCCTGGAGGTCGCGGTAGCGGAGAAGAGACAGGAATATCAGGCATACCTGTACGTGCCGCACTTCGACGTCCACGACATGGAAGGTCCGGAGCCCCCGCCGTCCAGAAAGGACGCTCCCTCACCACCGTCGCCGGGGAGCGGACCAATCACGAACAAGGTCAAGAGAGGCGACATTCTCTTCGCGCAAGGGGACATCAACGTCACTCGTGACTCGAAGCGGAGGACGAAATGAGCGACTCCCCGCCCGGGGCATCGGGCCCTGAAGTCCCGCAGCCGGAAGAACCGCTGGTCGGGGACGCCTCGCCCGAAGAGGAGGACGAGCCATTCCAGGAACCCGACAACCAATCAATCCGTTCTGAAATGACCGCTTCCCGGCAGGAGTGGCAGGAACGCCGACAGAGCTTGGACGACCTGTACGGCGACGAACTGCCCAGCCCCGGTACCCGGGACCTGAGCGGCCGCGTGAGCAACCGAGTCAAGAAGGGCAACATCTGGTTCGCTCAGGGCGACATCCACGTAGGCCAGGGGCGGCCACAATCGACAGCGACCATCAACGAACTGACAGAAACCGAGATCGAAGACCTACGGCGAACGCTGGTACCGACCCAGTCACAAACCGAAATACGCAGGCTGCTCGACAGCCGGCGCCTGGTCCTGCTCGGTGGAGCGGCAGAGACGGGAAAGGCGACAACGGCCCTGGCGGCGCTGCTCGACTGGGGTGGCAGGGTGAGTTGGATCATGCCGCACGGAGCGAGCACGCCGAACCCCCGCGACTGGAAACTGGAATCGGGTCACGGCTATTTGCTGGACCTGGTCGATACACCCAATGCCGTGGGCAGGGTGACCACGAGTCTCAAGCGTGCCGGCGTCAACGTGGACTGCAGGATGATCGTCCTGGTGCCGGAGCATGTCCAGTCCTCCATCGCGCCCGTGATCGAGCACGACCCTCCGCCGAACCGCCGGATCTTCGCCAAGCATCTGTCCGTTCAGGCATCGGGCGCACGGCTTGCCGCAGACGATCAGCGGATTCTGGACGAAGAGCTCCGCGCCCTCTCCGCACCCTGGCAAGTGGTCGAACTGGTCAGGCAGGTGGCCGCCACCATGGAGTCCGGCAGCTCCATAGAAACCATGCTGAACCGGCGATTCCATCGAATGCGCGCGAAGGTGGGCGAAAACCTCGACAAGCGCAGGCCGACTCTGGGCCGATGCTTCATGACCAGCATCGCCGTACTGCACGGACTGCCCGAGGCGGAAATCTCCGGCGCGGCCCTGGCCCTGGCCGAACGGCTCGACGAGAAGTGGCGCCGTGATCATTCGCCGAAATCGGTCCAGCTCTGGGAGAACCTGCCAGCCTGGCTGAAGTACGTGGATGCCGAGGCCACACCCGCCGGGCCCGGCGGCGGGCGAAGCATCAGGCTGAGACGCCCCGAGCTGGCGGCCGTCATGCTGCGCGTGATCTGGGAGGACCAGCCGACCATCCGCGACTCGCTGGTCGACTGGCTGGTCTGGCTCGGCGGCGAGGGATCCTGGCATACAAGAATCAAGGTCGGGCACGCGGTCGGAAAGCTCGCGACCTTCGACTTCGCCCTCGTGAACGAGCGGTTCCTGGACGTGTGGAGCCGCTCCCGCCGGTCCCGTGACCATCAACTCGCAGCCCTGGCGCTGGAAGCCGCCGCCGAGGACCCATCGATGACCCGCCGCGTCCACCTCCATCTCGATTCGATGATCCATGGCAACGACGCGAAGAAAGCGATCGCGATCCGCGCCTACGCCTCGTCCGTCGGCCTCTCCGCACCCGACCAAGCCCTCGCCGCATTCAGGACCCTGGTCCTGACCAGGGGCACCAAGTTCCACCACGATGTAGCCCAGTCCATCGCCTACCTCTATCGCAGGGACACCGCGCCCACCATCATGAACCACCTCGCTGACTGGGTCAGTGACGGAGGAGCGGCCGGTCGTCGCGGCGCCGCCCTCGCCTTCGGACGGCTGGCCGCGCTTCCCGTCTCGAGCCCCGATCGGCCGCATCCCAGTGAGCTCGATCCCCATCCCTCCCTGGTGATGCTCTGGCGCAACGCGCTCAGCTACGAGGACGAGGGGAGCCTGGTCGTTCCCGAGTCCTGGGATCTGCTGCTGAACGAGTGGCTGCGCCATTACGACGAGCGGCCCACCGTACGGGAGATCACGGACCAGATCTTCAGCCTGACCGATGTGCGGAACGCTGAGCGGGCCCTGCTCTACCTCCGGCTCTGGCGGCACCACGGCGAGATCTCCGCCGAACTTCATCATCACCTGCGTCAACTCGTTCACAGGAGCTGATCTCATGCGCAAATGGCTGGCACCCATGCTCTACCGCGTCCAGCAGAACCAGCCCGAGACCGAACCGCCCGTCGACATCGAGCCGTTCATTCTGTCCTCGCCCGCCAAGGGCGACGCTTATGACTTCTCCGTCACCCTGTTCCGAACCGCGACCTCGGGCGGGAAACGGGCCCGAGCCCTCCTCAGCGATGAAGTCCCCGAGGCGGAGGCGGTCCTCCAGCGCGCGTGTCAGGAGGTACGTACGACCACCCGACAGTTCGAGATCACCGCGCCCGGCGCGGCGGAGCAGGCCACGAACGAGAGACTCCAAGCGATCTCAGGCTCGATGACGGGTGTCTACCGGTGGGCGGTCAGAGCCGAGGTCAACGTTCCTGAGGAGATACGCCAGCTCAACCGAGATGCCCACAGAAAGCAGCATGACATCAGAGCCGACGCCGCCGCCGCGCTTCTCCAGATCAAAAGCACCGACGAGGTCCGGCAGGAATGGCAGGACTTTCTCACCACCGTGGTGGGAAGCGCTCAAGTGGAGCACGCGATCAAATTGGCTGTCTCCCCGGAGCAACTACCGCAGATCATCGCGGAACTCGTCGAGCAGCGCCAGCAGGGAGCACAACAACTGCTCGGCACCGTCGACTCGATCATGCAGCGGTACGAGACGGTGGACATGCTCAACTTCATGGTCAAAAACGAAACCGTGCTCCGCAGGACCCTGGAACTTCTCGGCCTGCCCGTTCCGCCGCTGGAGGACGAAACGCTGCTGGTAGGCGGAATGTGACCCGCCTGTCGGAGTGGCGTCATACCTACGCCTGCGCGGTCACGGCGGAGACCCGGTGAGCACGACGTTGATCAGCGCCGCGCTCACCGTGGCCGTCATTCCACTCAGGAGCAGCCAGAACCCCCAGCGGATGAGCCGATACTTCTGCCCGACGATGCGGCTGACCCGGTACAGCTGATCAGCGACCCGCTCCAGGTCCAGTGCCGAGGACCGCATCAGAGCGCTGGTGACGGTCACCGTGGAGTCGAGGCGTAAGACATCGGCGTAGTACATGACGGCGGCGTTCCCCTTCCGTCGATCCAACCGCGGATAGACCGCGCCGGCGAGCACTACCACGGACGCCAAGGCTGCCGCCGCCCCTGCCCACCACAGCCACTCGACGGCATTTGACATCGCAAAAGGTGACCAGTTGCCCGCGAGCAGGCCGCCTGTGACGGCACCGAGGCCGATGCCAACGATGCCGAGAAGTACCTGGGCTTTGGTGTCCGCCCGGTTGAGCTCCTCGCGGGCCTCTCTGAGCAACTGCGTTCCATAAGCGCACGCATCGTCCTCGGCTGCCTTCCGTTGGTCTGCAGCAGTTTGGGTGAAGGATCGCACGATCTTGTGGAACACGACGAACCTCCTGGCAGGGGGCGATCACAACGCAGAGCATTCCACGACCGCCATGGGTTGAAGCCCGTGATGCGCTTCGCGCCCGCTGTACACCACGTCAACGGGAGGCTCTCTACCTGATCGTGGGCCACGTGTGGGCCATCTATGGCCTTGATCGAGTGGCATTCGTGCGTTGCCCCTGCTCAGAGGCATGCCCACCAGCAAACCTGCAATGCTCTCCGGAGCCGGGTGCGCAGGTTCGAATCCTGCAGGGGGCACTCGATCTTGACCAGCGGTTCAGGCCGCTGACCAGGGCAGACATCGCAGGTACGGGCGGGCCTCCAGTCTCACGGAGTCCCGCCCGTTCTCGTTGTAGCTCGCTGGCTGTGGACCAGTCGTGGACCATGATCGCGCTTCGAATCTAGCTGTGACAGCCAGGTGGCTCCATGTTGTGTGCCGTCTCAGATGAGGTTGGGATCAGCATCAATCAGCGATTGACCACCGGTTCAGGCACATGCCGATCCACGCCAGCGGACTCGCATCCGCGTTGGATCGCCGCGACCCACCTGCGGAGTTGAGACCATCCGAGTCGCGGGAACTGCCCTACCAACGCCGAATCCGGGACACCGATCGCTCGAACCGGAGGCCACCACATCCCACATCCTCCTGCCGACTGCTCGGGCACGGCGCTGTGCTGGCAGCTGAGACGCTGCTCAGCAGGCTCGCAGCAGCCCGCCGGCGGGTGGCCTGGCGCGCGTAAGACCGTTGCTGACCGCAGCAAGCGGAGCCTGCGCTATGACCGCCGGCGAAGCTGCCTTCGGTGTGATCGGAGGATCGTGACCAGCGAGCCGGACGACGCTCAAGGACCGGACGTCAAAGCTGCGTACCAAGTTACTGATCCATGGGCCCTTTCGAAAGGGTTGTCACACGCTTCCACACGCTTCCGAAGACGCGTGATCGTCTGGGCGTTTTCGGCATCGTCAAGGCATCAAGCATCTTGCGAGCATGGTCGACATATCGATCACTTCCTAGATCAATAACCTTCTGGAAGCTAGCTATCGCCTCTTCGCCGTTGTCGTCCATGCATTCAAGTAGCCCAAGCCAGAAGGCGGCTCGCTGTAGTACTAGCGCTGGCCCAGTCCGGAACGCTGCTCGGCCGAGCCGCTTGTGCTCGTGCACCACGAGGGTGACCGCCACCCCGGACGCGCGCAGTTCCCGGGCCGGTCGGATCGCGCCCCGGCAGGATGCCCCGCCAGAGCAGTGCTCTGGCGGGGCATCCTCTAATCAACGAGGCAGGCCGTGATCGCGTCAAAGACAATCAAGGCCAAGTTCCGCGAAGAAGGCCCCTCCAATACTCCTCGATTACCGCGCTGTCGGCCAAGGGTTCCATTTCTGGATCGAAGAACTCCAAGAGATGCCGTGTTCGCACGAAGGAGATTCCCAGCTCCAGTTGAACCACCTTGAGGAAGGCCAGTGGCGTGAGCGTGAACGACTCCTGGGACCTCAGATGCTCCAGCAACTCTGCGAGGCTCGTGCCGTCGTCCACAAGGGCTCGAAGCTCTGGCCTTCTCTGTGTCATCCTCCTGACCTCCGAAACTCGACCTCGACGTTGGTATACCAGCCGCGAGTCCCACGTAGAGAGCTATAATCGACTACAGCCTCTGTGATCCCGTACTTGGACAGCATATGGCCTGTGAAGGTTGCCTTCGCAGCCTCGGTCATACTCATTCCGGCACGGAGATTTTTATTGAACGCACCGAGATTTGCGGGCAACGCGGGAACCCATTTAGCGTCGAAACCCTTGATGCTATCTGGACCGAAACGGGCAAATGCATCTGTAAACATCTGACCACCCTTAGGCGTATTTGCCCCCTTCTCAATAACCATGGTGACGATGCCGTCATCGCTCATCGAAGCGATGACGCCCTCACCAATAAAGTCGTCGATAGCGCGTGTCTTGCCAGCACTTCGGGCGCCTCTTCCCCCGAACGGGAAGACTACACCGCAGTTAGTATTTGCAGGCAAATCTCCGCATGGGTTGATTTCCGGCCATACGTTTGACCCTGACTTATATGCTTCTGTGCCGTTGTCCAGAGTAACGTCATCCGGAAGGGCGAAACCGAAGGGGTAAGTCGTATAGAAGAGCCCTTCCGAGAAGCCCTTCCACCAATCCCATAATCCGCCAGACTCTTTTTCTGTCGCCTGCTTCTGCGTAGGCTGAGCTTTCCTTTCTCGCGCTGCAAAGTTCGCGAGCATCCTCTCGTGCCCGGAGCGGTTTTCGGCGTTGGCCTTGTCTATGTCAGTTTGGGAGGTGGGGCAGGTGCTCTGACAGTGACCGGGGCGTGGTTCGTGACCGTCGTGTTCGATGCCGTTGATGGGGTTGCCACCGGTGAAGGCGTAGCGGTTGCTGGTCCAGGGGTCGAGACCGAGCGACAGGTCGTCGAGGGCGCCGTTGTAGGTGTCGAGGTTGAGGAAGCGGTTGAGGCCGGGGTTGTAGTTGCGGAACCCCATGTCATACATGCCCGTGGAGTTGTCCCAGCGCTTGGCGTTGAAGCGGTAGGGGTTGTACTCCTCCTTAGCAGTGGGATCGACGGGTTCGGGCTTGTCGACGCCTGTCCCGCTCGAAAACGGGGTTTTGTGCTGTGAGCTGGGGTTTTGCTTCGCGATCAGGGCGGCGGCTGCGACCATCGCGGGGTGTTGTTATCGCTTGTCTGCCGGTTGATGAGGTGCCTGTTTGGCCTGCTGATGGTGCTGGTCCGCGCTGATCTGTCCAAGGGCGTTGAGCTGCTGGTGCTCCGTCACGAGAACCGGGTACTCCGCCGTCAGCTCCATGGCCGGCTGCAATGGGATCACATCGACCGGCTCTGGCTGGCGGCGTTGTCGCGACTGATCCACCGCCGCCGGTGGGCGGAGGTATTCCCGCTCACCCCGGCGACGATCTTGCGCTGGCATCGCCATCTCGTAGCGCGTAAGTGGACCTTCACGAGTAGGAGGCGTCCGGGGCGGCCATGCACTCGCCGGCCGGTCAAGGCACTGATTGTTCGGATGGCGCGGGAGAACCCGACCTGGGGGCACCGGAGGATCCAAGGCGAGTTGGCTCGGCTGGGGTATCCGATTGCGGCCTCGACAGTGTGGGAGATCCTGCACTCCGCCGGTATCGATCCCGCGCCTCGCCGGGCGGGGCCGACCTGGCGGCGGTTCCTGACCGCTCAGGCCCACGCGATCATCGCGTGTGACTTCCTGGTGGTCGAGACGATGCTGCTCAAACGGCTGTATGTGCTGGTCTTCATCGAGCACGGCACCCGGAGACTGCACCTGGCCGGAATAACCGCACACCCGACCGGGGCATGGACCGTGCAGCAAGCCCGCAACCTGGCCATGGACCTAGGGGACCACATCGCCGGGCTGCGGTTCGTGATCCACGATCGCGACCCGCTCTTCGCCTCCGCCTTCAGGGAGGTCTTCACAGCTGAAGGGCTACGGGACATCACAACGTTGCCGCGGACGCCGAGGATGAACGCCATCTGCGAGCGCGTTATCGGTACCCTGCGCCGTGAGCTCCTGGACCGCATCCTGATCCTCAACGAACGCCACCTGGCCCTCGTGCTCCGCGAATACCTGATCCACTACAACGGCCACCGGCCGCACCAGTCCCGACACCAACGACCCCCGGACACCTCAACGCAGCCCGCCGGGGACGTGACCGACCTCAAGGACCTGCGGACCGTTCACCGAAAACCTGTCGCTGCAGGCACGATCAACGAATACCGCCACGTCGCTTAACCGCAGCTCAGGCCACGTAACTCAATTTTCGAGCGGTACACCTTGTCGTAGCCGACCAGGGTGGAGGAGCGTGCCGGGCGACGGATCCGTGCTTGGACTATGCGGTGCGCGAGGCGCCGCTCTTTGCGGCCGATTCCGCTGCGGAACGTTCGCAGAAGGGCCCTGGCGGGGCCACCTCGGGCGCGGTGGTGTCCGTCACGGCCGGTTGCCCTTCGGGTTTCCCCTCCGAGGGACCGGCGACCTGTTCAGTGGCCTCCGCAGCCGGGCTGCTCCTCGCGGAGCGCTCAAAGAAGCGCAGCAACTCCACGGGTACCGGCATGACCAGCGTGGAGGTCTTCTCAGCCGCCACTTCCACCACAGTCTGCAGCAGGCGTAGCTGAAGCGCGCCCGGAGTCTCGTTCATGATGGCCGAGGCATCGGCGAGCCTCCGCGCAGCCTGGAACTCTCCGTCCGCGGTGATCACACGGGCCCTGCGCTCCCGTTCAGCCTCGGCCTGGCGGGCAATGGACCGCTTCATGGCCTCGGGCAGATGAACATCCTTGATCTCGACGCGGTCGATGTGGATGCCCCAGCTGAGCGCAGGGCTGTCGATCATCAGCGCCAGGCCCTTGTTCAGCTCCTCACGGTTGGAGAGCAGGTCGTCCAGATCGCTCTTACCGATGACCGAGCGCAGTGACGTCTGCGCTACCTGCTCGATCGCGAACAGGTAGTTCTGCACTACGATGGCTGCCCGCACCGGCTCCTCCACCCGGAAGTACGCGACGGCGTCGACCTGGACGGAGACGTTGTCACGGGTGATGCCCTCCTGCGTGGGCACAGGCATCGTGACGATCTGCACGTTCACTTTCTTCATTCGGTCCGCGACCGGGATGAGGAAGGTGAGCCCTGGTCGGCGGACCTCCCGCTGGGCCTTGCCGAAGCGGAAGACCACGCCTCGCTCGATCTGATTCACGACTCGGATGCTGCTGACCACCAGCCAGACCGTGAGCATGACGATCAGCCCGAGCACGATGTTGATGATCACTACATGCCCCTTCCAGTTCAAGGTTAGATCCGAGCACCCGCCTGCGTCGGTAAGGAAGTCGTCAAGACCTGGCCAGCGACATCGGCGCGGCCGACAAACCGTGACACCGCCGACTGTCTTGCGATCCCGAAGATGGTGACGGAAATGGTCGCTGGTCCGGCACGAGCTCAAAAGGGTAGGCAATACAAGGAATGCGAGAATGTCGGCCATGCGGTTCGGCATCCTGGGCCCCTTGGACGTGCGCACCGACCGCGGTGAGCAACTCGCGGTGGGTGGGCCACGGCCGCGCACTCTGCTGACGATCTTGCTGGTGAACGCGGGCCGGGTGGTCAGCGTGGAGCAGCTGATCGACGGGCAGTACGGCGAGGATCCGCCTGCCGGTGCCGCCAACGCGATCCAGGCTCAGGTCTCGCGGTTGCGCAAGAGCCTGCCGGTGGAGCTCGACGGGGTGGGTTACCGACTGGCGATCGACCCGCTGGATGTGGATGTGCACCGGTTCCGGCAGCTGGCCGGTGATGGGCGGCGGTTGCTGGCCTCGGGCGGATTCCGGGAGGCGCGGGCTGCTGCGCGAGGCGGTGGGCCTCTGGCGTAGGCCCGCGCTGGTCGATCTGCCTTTCGGCCAGGCACAGCTGTGCGCCTGGCCGATAATTGCGTCCGCCCAGCTCACGGCCATGTGGGCCTTGCATGGCGTGCGCGAGCTCCGGCCCTCAGCAGAGTGAGACTCATGCGGAATGATGATCGGCCGTGCTCTTTCGCCTGGCCTATCTCGCCGTCACGAACGCCTTTGCCGCGCTGCGGTTGCTGCCGATGGGCGATCGGGACAAGGACGTCGAGATACTCGCCTTGCGCCATCAGATCACCGTGCTTGAACGGCAACTCGGCGCCGATGCCAGGGTGAGGTTCACGCAGGGGGACCGGGCTTTCCTGGCCGCGCTGCTGACATCGCTGCCACGTGAGGCCCTGCGCCGCGTACGGCTCCTCGTCCGGCCGGATACCGTCCTGCGCCGGCACCGCGATCTGATGAAACGGCGTCACGCCCGTACCTGCCGGCCGAACAGGAGAGGACGCCCGCCTACGGTTCGCTCCATTCGTGTCCTCATCCTGCGACTGGTTCGCGCTGCGTCTGGTTCGCGAAAATCCCTCGTGGGGATATCGGCGGGTGCACGGTGAGCTCGCCACGCTCGGCATCACGATCGCACCGTCCACGGTCTGGGAGATCCTCAAGCAGGAAGGGCTTGATCCGGCGCCCGAGAGGGCGTCCACCACGTGGGCCGACTTCCTGCGTTCGCAGGCCGGTGCCCTGCTGGCCTGCGATTTCATCGAGACCACCACGTTGAACGGGCAGCGTCAGTACATCCTGGCGGTCATCGAGCACGCCAGCAGGCGCGTCCGCGTGCTGGGCACCACCGCGCACCCGACCGCGAGCTGGATCATCCAGGTGGTCAAGAATCTCGTGATGGATCTGGAGGATGCGGGCTGCCGGGCGCGCTATCTGATCCGAGACCGGGACGCGAAGTTCCCGGCCCTCATGGATGAGATCCTTTCCGATGCCGGCATCGAGACCGTGCTCACCGGTATCCGGATGCCGCGCATGAACGCGGTCATGGAGCGGTGGGTGCAGTCGTGCCGCCGCGAGCTTGTGGACCGCTGCCTGATCTGGAACGAGCGCCACCTGCGTCACGCCCTGCGCGAGTACGAACGGTTCTACAACCAGCACCGAGCCCATCAGGCCCTGCGCCAAGCAGCTCCGCTGCGTACCGTCCCGGATCCGATCACTGATCCGAAGCGAATCGACGATCTGAACATACGCCGACGAGATCGGCTCGGCGGGGTTCTCCACGAGTACTCATATGCCGCTTGACCTGCGTGGACGGAGCTTTCGGCAGGCGCAGTGTCTTGATGGGTGTCCACGCCGCCGGCGACTTCGCTGATCGGCGCGTTCTCGGCTGTAATGGGGGTCGTCGTCGTCCTGTCGTCTCGACCGGGGGCAGGGCGGCACGCACCAGCCGGGCGACGCGGACAAGACAGTGGTGGGGCCTCTGGCCAGGCTCCTATGAAGTCACAGGCGCCACGTCCGGTGAGTGCACATGAGCGCTTCCCGGCCAGGGACGACAGATCCCGTTGAGGACCGCGAGGTCAGTCAGTCGATGGGTCAGACCCCGGCGGGAAGCGCTCATCTACATCATCACTGTCAGTCGAGCTTGACGGAGCCGCCCGTGGCCGGGGTGTTCAACTGCGCGCTCGTCCGGCCGGTGAGCTCCTCGAGCGAGACGCTGCGCCGCGACCCGTCCTGGAGGATTGTCGTGACGCCCGTGACGCCGCCCCGACGTGAGGCGTTCTCGCGCTCCTCCGTCGTCGGCGCGTCCGGCCACCAGGCCGCGAAGTAGCCGCCGGTGACGGTCGCGGTCACGCTGCCTTTCGCCTCCGTGGAGAGCTCCAGACCCACCACGCCGGCACCGACCCTGCCAGTCACGATACGCATGCTCTCCTCACTCGAGCTCACGACCGAGCCGAGGGCGGCCCGCGCCGACCCCGCGGGAACCGGCGAAAGCGGTTGTGCGTCGGGCCCCGGCGTGGTGCCACCCGCCGCAGCGATGTCGCCATCGCGGAGCAGGCATCTGATCTCGGCAAGATGGCTGCTGTCGTCGTTGACGTAGACGAGCGTCCATGGCCCCCGGCCCTCGGTCACTACGGGCCGGAAGTCGAGCTTGCGCCCAGTCGTGCGCCCGGCGGTGTCCTGGGCTTTATCGAGGCACTTCTCCTGGGCCTCGGCGGCCCGGTCACTGCTCACCGTGTGCGGCGTCGCGGTCCACGCTGCCATCGCCGTGCCGCCGCCGAACACGCCAGGCAGCAGCAACGCCGCCGCGATGCCGGCAGCCACACCTCCGCTCACCATGGTGAGCCGCCGGGCAGTGAGCACGCGAGGGCTGCTGGTCGTCGGTGCGTGCGCGCCCATCGGGTCGGCGGCCACCACCCGGGCCAGCAGGGAACGAGCCTTGAGATCGGTGCTGGTGTCCAGGTCGGCCGGGGTGACAGCGGGGTCGAGGTCGCGCAGGGTGTGGTCGAGGATGTCGTTCATCGCGTGCTCCGAGAGTCGACGGTGGCGGTCGCCACGGGCTGGGTTTTTGTAGTGGGAGCCGCGTCGGCGTGGCGGCGCAAGGCACGCCGAGCCCGGGTGAGCCGAAGCCGGAACGCGACGGGGGAAATACCGAGCACCCGCGCGGCATGCGGGGCTGTGAGTCCATCCCACACGGCCAAGGCGAGCGCCTCCTGGTGGAGCGGACTGAGTTGCCGCCACGCCTGCACGAGGTCGAGCCGGCGCGCCACCAGTTCGGGGTCCAGCCCGGCCACCGCGGTGCCAGTCAGATGGCCGTCGGCGATGCGGACGGTGAGCGCCTGCCGCCGCTGATCAGCCCGCAACCCGTTGCGGAGAGTGCGGTGCGCGACGCCGAACAGCCAAGCCCGCGCCTCATCCACCGCCAGCGGCACGTCGTCCAGGCGCCGCCAAGCGACGAGGAACACGTCGGCGACTACGTCCTCGGCGTGAGAGGGGTGGACGCGACGCTCGACGAACCGCAGCAACGCGGCATACGTCTGCTCGTAGAGATGGCCGAAGCGCTGGGTGCGCTCCGGCGGCTCGGTGTCAGTGACGTTCATGCCTAGGTCATGTCCGGCAGGCCCGCAGGTGTGTCGCGAACCGTCACGACGAGGCGTCCGCCGCTGCCTCCCCCGAGCTCTCGCCGGTGACGTCGCGCGCCGCCCCGCCCGCGAGCGCCGCGCCACCCAGGGGATCGCCGTGTCAGGTGTCCAGGCCCCAGCCGTCGTCCGCCTGCCCCGAGAGCACGGCCATCCCCGTGTTGCCGATCCGCCGCTCGGCACCAGCCGCCGGGTCGACCCCGGCCAGCAGCGTCGACCACACCCAGATCGCCATGACGCTTCCGGACGGCCCGCACCGCCGCGACGTATCGCCCCACGACCGCGTGCCCTTCAGGGCCGCCTGGCACGAGCCGGCCGAGGTCCACCGTGCATCCAGCCCGCGAGACGCTCGCGACAGCCGCGCTGGTCGAGGCCGGTGGTCGGCTGTGCCATCCTCCTGCTCCCCGCCCCCGAAGATCATGGTCACCGACAACTGATGCGCTGAGCACAGCGTAAACACCGCGACCAGATCCGGGGAGGAAACAGGCCACCTTGTCCTTGCGCCCGCGTTCGAGGCGACCCGTGGTTATCCGGGCTGGCCCGGCTTACCTGACTCACCCGGCGCTCACCCGCTGATATGGGAGCATGTCTCGATCGACGTCCCGCTACGGCCGGCTGGCCGCCCTCACGACCGCGGGTGCGCTGGCTGCCGCCTGGCTCGTCCACCCGGCGCTGAACCTTACCATCGGCGGCCTGGTGATCGCCCTCGGTGCCATCATCCTGGCCAGTGCCCTGTTCGGCTCCGAGCGCCTCAGCGAACACGCCTTCCGGCTGCTGCGCTGGATCGCAGACAAGTCCGAACCGGCGCCCCCTGGATAACACCGCTCTCCCGCGCACCCATGCCGGGCTCATCTGTGCAGGCGCGCCTACGGACATGTCAACGGCCGAGTGCGTGTCGCCGCTGGTGGCCAAGTAGAGGTCCCCAGGTGTTCGTA
>NZ_BAAAZP010000048.1:0-10888 GCF_039536965.1 Nonomuraea antimicrobica
GCTCGAACTGTCGGGGCCGGCGGGCCCGCTGCCCGGCGCGGTGACCCGCCTGGCCGGCGACGTGGCGACCGTGCGCGAGGCCCTGCGCGCGGCCGGGCTGGCGCTGGCCGGTGTGGGCCTCGACCCGGTACGCCCGGCCCGCCGCCAGCTCACCCTGCCCAGGTACGAGGCGATGGCCGAGTTCCTCGGCCTGCCGTACGGGGCGCTCATGATGTGCTCGACCGCCTCGATCCAGGTCAACCTCGACCTCGGCGACCGGCCCGTCACCCGCTGGGAACGCGCCCACGCCCTCGGCCCCGTGCTCCTGGCGGCGTTCGCCAACTCCCCGCTGAGCGGGGGCAGGCCGTGCGGCTGGATGTCCGGGCGGCAGGCCGTCTGGAACAACCTCGACCCCTCCAGGACCGTCCCCGTGCCCGCCACCGGCGACCCCGCCGCAGACTGGGCCGACTACCTGCTGGACGCCCGGCTCATGCTGGTCCGCGAGGACGACGAGCGCTACCGCCCCGTACGCGACGGCTCGACGTTCCGCGACTGGCTGGAGGGCGGCGCGCCCTCGGGCGACGGCCGCCGCAGGCCCACCGCCGAGGACCTGGCCTACCACGCCACCACGCTCTTCCCCCCGGTGCGCCCCCGGGGCTGGCTGGAGATCCGCTATCTCGACGCGCAGCACCCGGCGGCCTGGCCGGTGTGCGTGGCCGTCACGCACGCCCTCGTCACCGACGACCGGGCCGGCGACGCCGCGATGGCCGCCGTGGAGCCGTACCTCCCGCACGGGCAGCCAGGAGGTGGCCCAGGAGGTGGCAGGGGGCGGCGGGTGAACGGGAGTCCGGACCCGTGGGAGACGGCGGCGCGGTGCGGGCTGGCCGAGCCGCGCCTGCGCGAGGCGGCCGAGACGTGCTTCCGCGCCGCGCTGGAGGCGCTGCCCCGGCTGGGCGCGGAGCCCGGCCTGGTGGGGCAGGTGGCCGCGTTCGCCGACCGGCACGTGTCGACCGGCCGCTCGCCCGCGGCCGACCTGATCGACCAAATGGACCTGACGGACCTGACGGACCTGACGGACCTGATGGACCTGATGGACAGCACGCCGGGACACCCGACCCCGGCCTGGCTCGACGAAGGACTGCAATGAGCGACTCCAAGCCTGCCGACTTCACCGCACCCGCCGACAAGGACGCGTTCAAAAACGACTTCAAGGACGCGGACGACTTCAAGGAACGCATCGCCGCCGCGCTCCTCGCGGTCCGCGACCGGTCGCTGACCTACACGCAGGCGGAGGACGACCTCCTGGTACGCCAGCACTCCCCGCTGATGTCACCCCTGGTGTGGGACCTGGCCCACGTGGGCAACTACGAGGAGCTGTGGGTGCTGCGCGCGGCGGCGGGCATCACCCCGCTGCGCCCCGAGATCGACGACATCTACGACGCCTTCAAGACCCCCCGCAAAGACCGCCCCAGCCTGCCCTTCCTGCCCCCGGGCGAGGCCCGCCGCTACATCGAGGGCGTACGCGGCCGCGTTCTCGACGTGCTCGACGCCGTCGACCTGGAGGGCCCGTCGCCGCTGCACCGCGACGGGTTCGTGTTCGGCCTGGTCATCCAGCACGAGCACCAGCACGACGAGACCATGCTCGCCACCCTCCAGCTCTCCGGGCAGCCCGGCCTCGTCCGCGACGGCGACCTGCCGCCGGGCCGCGCCGAGGGTCCGGAGGAGGTGCACGTGCCGGCTGGGCCGTTCCTCATGGGCACCGACACGCTGCCGTGGGCCTACGACAACGAGCGCCCGGCCACCCAGGTCGACCTGCCCGGCTACTGGATCGACCGGCTCCCCGTCGGCAACCGCGCCTACGCCGCGTTCATCGAGGACGGCGGCTACGACGACCCGCGCTGGTGGACCCCGGAGGGCTGGCAGTGGCGCCGGCGCAGCAGGGTCACGGCCCCGCTCTTCTGGGCGCGGGACGGCGGCTCCTGGTCGCGCACCCGTTTCGGCCGCACCGAGCCCGTCCCCATGGACGAGCCCGTCCAGCACGTCTCCTGGTACGAGGCCGACGCCTACGCCCGCTGGGCCGGCAAGCGCCTGCCCACCGAGGCCGAGTGGGAGAAGGCGTGCGGCTGGGACCCGGAGGAGCGCAGGTCCCGGCGTTATCCGTGGGGCGAGGCCGCCCCCGGGCCGTCGCTGGCCAACCTCGGCCACCGCGCCGCCCGTCCCGCGCCGCTCGGCGCCTATCCGGGCGGCGCCTCCGCCTACGGGGCCGAGCAGATGGTGGGCGACGTGTGGGAGTGGACCTCCTCGTGGTTCGACGGGTATCCGGGGTTCCGCAGCTTCCCGTACAGGGAGTACAGCGAGGTGTTCTTCGGCGAGGAGTACCGGGTGCTGCGCGGCGGCTCGTGGGCGGCCGACCCGGCGGCGGTGCGGACCACGTTCAGGAACTGGGACTACCCGATCCGGCGGCAGATCTTCACCGGTTTCCGCTGCGCGCGTTCGGAGCTGGTCTGAGGTGTGCAGGCACGCGGCCTGGCTGGGCGCCGCCCGCTCGCTCTCCTCGCTCGTCCAGGAGCCCGAGTACGGCCTGCTCGTCCAGTCGTACGCGCCCCGCCACCAGCGGGCGGGCCTGATCAACGCCGACGGGTTCGGCATGGGCTGGTACGTCCCCGCCCGCCCCGAGCCCGTGCGCTACCGCCGCGCCGTGCCCATCTGGACCGACGCCAACCTGCCCGCCCTGGCCGAGGTGACCCGTTCGACCTGCCTGCTGGCGGCCGTGCGCTCGGCCACCGTGGGCATGCCGGTCGAGGAGAGCGCGACCGCGCCGTTCGCCGACCGGACGTGGCTGCTCAGCCACAACGGCCGCGTCGACCGCGATGCGGTCAAGGACCTCGCCGACTCGGCCGAGAGCACCTGTGACGCCGCCTGGGTCGCGGCCGCCGTCTTCCAACGCGGTCGCGCCGGCGCGGGGCTGGGCGAGGCGCTGGCCGACGTCGTCGTACGGGCCGGGGGGAAGGACCCCGACGCCCGCCTGAACCTGCTCGCCTGCGACGGCGCGTCCATCGCCGCGACCGTCTGGGGCGACTCCCTGTTCCATCGCCGACTCCATGACGGCGTGCTGGTGGCCAGCGAGCCGCTCGACGACCTGCCGGGCTGGCAGGCCGTGCCCGAACGGACCCTGCTGACCGTCACCCGCGACGACGTACGCGTCCAGCCGTTGTGATCTCACCTCAGGAGGCCCTCGTGCCTGTCAGCCATTCCACCGTGCATGTGATCAACCACCTTCACCGCGACTACCTGCGCCAGGCCCTCGAAGAGGACGTCACGAACGGCCTGACGGCCTCGCCCAAGTGGCTGCCGCCCAAATGGTTCTACGACGCCACGGGCAGCGAGCTGTTCTCGCGGATCACCCGGCTGCCCGAGTACTACCCGACCCGGCGCGAGCTGGCCATCCTGCGCGCCCACGCGGCCGACCTGGTCGCCGGCGCGGACACCCTCGTCGAGCTGGGCTCGGGCACCAGCGAGAAGACCGGGCTGCTGCTGGAGGCCATGTCGGCGGCCGGCACGCTGCGCGGCTACACGCCGGTCGACGTGGACGCGGTCACCCTGGAATCCGCCGCCCGGCGGCTGGCGGGACGCTTCCCCGGGCTGGCCGTCCGGGCCGTGTGCGCCGACTTCGAACGGCACCTGGCGCTGCTGCCGCGCGGCGGGCGGCGCGTGGTGGCCTTCCTCGGCGGCACCATCGGCAACCTCGAACCGGTCGCGCGCGCGGTGTTCCTCAAGGAACTGCGGGCCACGCTGCGGCACGGGGACACGTTCCTGCTCGGGGCCGACCTGGTGAAGGACACCGGGCGGCTGGTGGCGGCGTACGACGACGCGGCCGGGGTGACCGCCGAGTTCAACAGGAACGTGCTCCGGGTGATCGACCGGGAGCTGGACGCGGACTTCGAGCCGGAGGCGTTCGAGCACGTGGCTCTGTACGACGACCGGCACGACTGGATCGAGATGCGGCTGCGCGCCTCCCGCGACATGCGGGTGAGCGTCGGCGCGCTCGGGCTGACGGTGGAGTTCGCGGCCGGAGAGGAGATGCGCACCGAGATCAGCGCCAAGTTCCGTCCGGAAGGGCTGAATCAGGAGCTGACGGCGGCCGGTTTCCGGGTACGCCGCCGCTTCACCGACCCTGACGGAGACTTCACGCTGGTCCTGGCCGAGGCATGAGCCCTCCCCTGGAAACGGGGGCGGAGGGCGCGCGGGTCGCCGAGTTCTGGCGGACGGCCCGGTCGGTGATCCCGCCCGGCCATCTGGACGCCGCCGGGTGCAACGTGCCCAGCGACCGGGTGATCGACGAGGTCGAGGCGCACCTGCGGCTGGAACGCGAACGCGGGGGCTACCGCGCGGTCCCCGACCTCACCGCCTGCCGGCAGGCCCTGGCCGCCCTGGTCGGGGCCGGGCCGGGGGACGTGGCGTTCCTGGAGAGCGGGACGGCGGCGATGGCGGCCCTGCTGGGCGGCTGGCGGCTCCCGCAGGGAGCCCGCATCGGCTGCGCGCGCACCGAGTACGGCAGCACGCTGATGCTCCTGCACCGCCTGGCCGTCCGCCACGGCTGGTGTCTGGTCGAACTGCCGGTGGACGGCTCGTCCCGCATCGACCCCGACGGTCTGCGGGCCCGGCTGGCGGCGGGGCTCGACCTGGTGATCGTCTCCCACGTCGGCTCCCACTCCGGGATCGTGCAACCGGTCCACGACCTCGGGAAGCTGTGCCGGGCGGCCGGGGTGCCGTACGTGCTGGACGTCTGCCAGTCGCTGGGGCACGTGGAGGTGCGGGGGGCGGGGGCCGACGCGTACGTGGGGACGTCGCGCAAGTGGCTGGCCGGGCCGCGCGGGGTCGGCTTCCTGATCATCCCCGCCCTGACCGCCACCCCGCCCCCGGCCACCACCATGGACGCCCCCGCCCCCACCCTCGGCGGCCACACGTGGACCCTCGGCACCGGGACGCGCGGCAATGGGACTCTCGGCAATGGGACTCTCGGCACCGGGACTTTTGGCCCTGAGCCGTCGTCGGACGGCGAAGGTGCGCTATGGGCCGAGCTGTCGTCGCAGGTCGGCGAGCCGGTGCCGGTGCCGGGGGCGGCGCGTTACGAGAGCGCGGAGAGCGCCGTCGCGGCCCGGGTGGGGCTGGGTGTGGCGGTGCTCGAACACCAGGCTCTCGGCCCCTCCGACGTCCACGCCCATCTGGCCCGCCTCGGCCGGACGACCCGCGAGCTGCTCGACGGGGCCGGTGGGTGGCGCGTGGTGGAGCCGTACGACGAGCCCTCGGCCCTCGTGACGCTCAGACCGCCGCCGGGCGACACGGCCGAACGCGCCGCCGCCCGCGCCGCTGAGGCGTCGCTCCTGGTCGGGGTGGTCCCCACGGCTCGTGCGCCGCTGGACCTGCGCGAGCCCGTACTCCGCGTCTCCCCGCCGCCCGGCACCCCGGTGGATACCCTGCATGCCCTGGCCCGCGTCCTGGCCTCGTGATGCCGCTGATCAGGGACGGGGGCCTGGGGCGGGCAGCCCCAGGGAGGTGACGAGGTCGCAGATCTCGTCGCGGTAGAGCTTGTCCGGGTGCCGCGCCTGAACCCGCAGATGGCCGTGCACCTCCAGCGCGACGAGCCCGTGCATGCGCCCCCACACCCGCAGGGCCAGCGCGACGGCGGACGGTGGCAGACCGGGGTGGGACGCCCGCACCTCGTCGGCGAGGCCGGGCCCGAAGTCGGACCACTCGTACGGCGAGATCTCTTGGGAGCCCTTCGGGGACACCTCGCCGGGTGAGGTCAGGTACGGCCAGGCGGCGGCCACCAGGGTGACGAGCCCGGCGCAGGCCCGCCGCTCGGCCCCGGGCGCGGGCCCGCCCGGCGGCGGCCGGTATCCGGGGACCGGCTCCCCGTAGACCAGCCGGAAACCCTCCGGGTTGGCGACCGACCACCTCCTGAACGTCTCCGCCCACGCCAGCAGCCGCCCCGAGGCGTCGTCGGCGGGCAGCGCGTCGCACGCCTGCTCGATCTCGTCCATCAAGGCCGTGTAGACGTCGTCGATCAGGGCGGTGAGCAGGTCGTCGCGGGTGGCGTAGTAGCCGTAGATGGCTCCGGCCGTCATGCCCATGCGGCGGGCGATGGCCCGCAGGGTGACCGCGCCGGGCCCGCCCTCGGAGAGCAGCGCCAGGGCGGTCTCCTTGATCTCGCGTGCCGTCTCGGCCCGCAGCCGCTCCCGCCTGCTGCCTTCGGTCATGTTGACACCTTACCGCGTTCAGTGACTATGCTCTGTTCAGCTACTACACACCGTTCAGCAATTGAACGGCGCTTATTAGGCGGCGGTCTTCCGAGGGCCGTGACGTGCATGAACAAGGAGGAAGTCATGCGTATCGGAGTGTTCGGCGCCACGGGCGTCATCGGGTCACGCGTCGTCGCCGAGGCGGTGGAGCGCGGGCACCAGGTCGTCGCCTTCACCCGGGACGCCGCGCGCATCCCGCCGGAGGCGAGCGACCCGGCTGAGGTGACGCTGGGTGGGGTCACGGCGGGTGGGGTCACGTGGCGGGTGGCCGACGTCCTGGACGTGGCGGACGTCGTGGGCGCCCTCCAAGGGCTGGACGTCGTCGTGAACGCGCTCAACTCCGGCCGGGACATCCCCGACACGATCGCCAACGCCGACGTGCTGCCGAGCGCGGCCCGGGTGCTGCTCGAAGCGCTGGAGTCGCATCCGGTGGCCAGGTTGATCGTCATCGGGGGAGCGGGAAGCCTCGAAGTGCGGCCGGGGCTCCAGGTGGTCGACGTCGAGGGCTTCGCCGAAGGGCTGCCGCAGGCGCTCCAGGTGCCGCCGGAGTACGTCAAGGTCGTGCTCGCCCACAGGGAGGCGCTGGGCCTCTACCGCCTGTCCAACCGGAACTGGACGTACGTCAGCCCGTCGGCGGGCCGTGTCGAGCCGGGGGCTCGTACCGGGCGGTTCCGGACGGGCGGTGACCGGCTCCTGGTCCGGGAGGACGGCACCTGCGACATCTCCGCAGAAGACCTGGCCGTCGCCGTCATCGACGAGGCCGAGGCGCCGCGGCACGTCCAGCGCCGCTTCACCGTCGGCTACTGATCCGGCCGACGCCCCGGCCGCTCGGGCCCGCCCGTGACGCCGAAGCGATCACGCGCGGGCCGTCATCGGTCGACACGCGGAGCACCGGGCGTATCAGTCGTCAGCGGGGACGCGGAGTATCACAGGTGTATCGGTGGCGCTGTGGTTGGAGCCCCAGAAGCGCGGCGGCCGGATGAGATCATGACCGCGAATCGCGCGAGATGGAGGACTCCATGCCCAGCTTACGGATCTTCGGCGCTGCGGTCGGCGCCGTCGCGGCCGTGGTGATCAGCGCCTCGCCCGCCGCGGCCGCTCAGCCGCCCACCCTCACCTGGCACAAGCAGACCCTCTGGAGATCGTTCTCGACCACTGACCCGGCGACCGGAGCGACGCTCACCACCTGCTTCCGGCTCCCGGCCGTCGTGAAGACCAAGAACAACGTGCTGCTCGCCTTCGCCGAGCGGCGCAACAGGAACTGCGCGGACCACGGCGCGTTCGACATCGTCATGCGCCGTTCCACCGACAACGGTCTCACCTGGGAAGCCAGCAAGACCGTCCTGGCCAGCACCACGGGGGCGATCCTCCAGGGGAACGCGACCCTGGTGGCCGACTCGACCGGACCCGTCTTCCTGTTCACGACCTCAGAGCCGACCGCCACCCAGACCACCCCGCGCACCCCCAAGGTCCAGGTCAGCCGGGACGACGGGCGTACGTGGTCGGCGCCCCGTGACCTGACGGGCGACATCAAGGCCCCCGCCGGAGCCGGTGACTGGTTCGCCACCGGGCCGGGGCACGGGATCCAGCTCACCCGCGGCGCCAACGCGGGCCGCCTGGTCGTGCCCGTCTACTACGCCGTGGGCAGCACCCAGAGCGTACGGCTCGTCTACAGCGACGACCACGGCGAGACGTGGCAGATCGGCGCGACCGCCACGTACGACAAGTCGTTCCTGAAGCTGGGCGAGCAGACCATCGTCGAGCGGACCGACGGGTCCATCCTCGTGATCGCCCGCAACGGCGCGGTCCCCGACGACCACACCTCCACCCGCGGCATGGCCAGGGGCCTCAGCAAGGACGGTGGCCTGACCTTCGACGGCGATTTCCGCGCCGACAGCGCCATCATCGCCCCGCCGACCCACCCCGCCCTCCTCCGCCAGCGCTGGGACGGCGGCCCCTACACCCGCATCCTGCTCTCCGCGCCCGCCACCCCGAAGACCGACAACAACGCCGTGGGCATGAACGTACGCTCGTCCTTCGACGAGGGCGCCACCTGGCGGAACTACGACAACTCCACGAACAACGCCGGGGTGCGGATCGACAACGATCACGCGGGATACTCCGAAATGACGCTCATCGGCAATGGCGCGATCGGCGTCCTGTACGAGGCGGGAGCGGTCCGCTTCCGCGACGAGATCCGCTGGAACTGGTTCTGGGAAAGCGCCATCGGCCTGCGCTGACAACCTGCGCCGACAACCCGTACTGAGAGTCTGCGCTCAGAGTCGGCGCTCAGAGTCTGCCCGGACGGTCTCGCGACCGGCGCGTCACGCCGGTCGCGGGCTCCGACCCATGGGCCCGGATCATGGGCACGGCTCGTGGGGCTGGGGATGTCAGGGGTCGTGGGGCTGGAAAAGGCGGTGGACGGCGGCGGCGACCCGGCGCGTGAACGATGAGGCCCCGCCCGGGTCGAGGAAGGGCTGGGTCGACCCGTCCGTGACGGCCTCGACGGTGGCGAGGTCGGCGCCGGGATGGCACACCACGTCCGGCGCGGGCAGGCCCGCGAGCAGGAACTCGCCGTCGTCGGCGCGGGCGTCGGCCGGGTGCGCGCCCCGGCGGACCCAGTGCGGATGGCCGTGCCGGTCCAGCCGGTAGACGCCAGGGGGGTGGCCGGGCGCGATCCGTACCGGCGACTCGTTCCTCAGGCGGACCCGTACCGAGAAGGGCCCGCCGGGCCGGGCGGCGCGCAGCAGGCTGAGCTGGTTGAACTCGTGCGGCTCTCCCAGCCAGCTCACCCGCCCGCCCGACATCACGGTCAGGTGCGCCAGGACGAACGGCGGCACCCCCACGGCCTGCTGGTTCGCGGCCGACGCCTCGGTGCTCTCGTCGTACCGCCACCTGATCGCGGACAGGTAGACCCGCTCACCCGGCGTCAGCAGCGCGTGCAGGCAGAACAGCCCGGCCACGCCGTACCGCCGCCAGCCCCAGACCGCGATGCGCTCGGCGCAGTCGACGAGCAGCGCGGCGGCGGGCACCGGCCAGGGGCGCGACCAGTCGTGCCCGGCGCTGGTCAGCGGGCCGACGCCCAGCTCGGCGACGCCGGTGGCCGAGTGCGCGGGACGGTCCACGTACACGCTGACGCCGCCCGCGCCGTCCGGGACGCTGAGGACGGTGACCGCGCACGGCCGCCCCTCCACGTACGCCGCCACCCGGTACGGCCCCAGCAGCCGCGCCGCCCGTCCCATGTCGTCCTCGCCCGACACGATCACGGTGCCGCGCCCGCCGGACCCGCCCCCGGCCTGCACCACGACCCGTTCCGTGCCGACCGCGCGGCGCAGCTCGGCCAGGCCGGGCAGCCGCTCGGCCGGTACGCAGCGGATCCGCGCAACGGCGGGCACCCCGGCCGCCCGCAGCAGGTCGTCGAACAGGTGCCGGGCCTCGATCGTGGCCCGCACCCCCGGGTCGATCGCCGCGATCGTGCCGCCGTGGGCCAGCTCCTGCAACTGGGCACCGGCGAAGCAGGTGGAGATGACCGGCGGGCGATCGAGCTTGACCAGGTGCCGGGCGGCGTCGTGCCGTACGCGGCGCAGCCAGCCCTGCCGCTCGGCCACCGACCGTACGCTGGTACGGTCCTCGGCGGCGACGACCATGCCGGGCAGCGCCGGGTCCCAGGCCGGGTAGCAGCCGATGCTCAGCGCCGGGCGCAGGGCCTCGACGGGGTTGGGCCCGGTGTAGCCGGTACGCAGGACGGTGCCGAACCGGTCGATCGCGACCAGCGGCCGTCCCGCGAGAGCCGCGAGTAACTCGGCGTGCGCCACCTCGAACGGGGCACCGTCCACGTGGCGACCGAGGTTGTGGCGGGGGTCGCCGATGCCGTCCCTCATGTACGCCGAGCCGTTCATGGCGTCATGGGCGACATGCCCGGACCGAGTCCACCCGTCCGCGTGCGTATCATGCCTCCTCCTCCGTTCTGCCCCGCGCTATCAGCCGCCGGCCGTCGGTGACCACAGGCGTGCCATCACATCACTGTCCGCACTATTGACGGTGCGCTGCGCACGGCGGATCGTCGAGAGCACCGCGATGTGAAGCGATGTGAAGATTGCGATGCCGCCACGACGCACCCGCCCCGTCGCGAACCGGGCCCTCGCCACGCTGATCGAGCAGGCGGGCTGGACGCACGCCGCCACCGCGCAGCACGTCAACGCCGTCGCCGCCGAGACCGGGGAGCGGATCCACTACGACCGTTCTGCGGTGGGGCACTGGCTGACCGGTACGGTGCCCAGGCCCGAGGCCGTGCACGCCGCCGTGGAGGCGTTCCGCCGCCGCCTCAACCGGCCGGAGCTGCGCCCGGGGCACCTCGGCTGGCCGGACCCCGGGACCGTGCCGCCCGCCGACGACCCGTGGCGCGGAGACCCGGTCGCGCGCCTGGCCACGCTCGGGGAGGACGACCTGTTCAACCGCCGTACCGTGTTGACCGCGGGCACGTTCACGCTGGCCGCGCTCACCGGGCTGGCCGACCGGCGCGGCGAGGCCCGCGTACGTGGCCCGCTCGGCCGGCCGGGCGCCGGTGACGTGGCCCGCGTCCGCGCCGCCACCGCCGGCTTCGCCGA
>NZ_BAAAZP010000048.1:10936-46532 GCF_039536965.1 Nonomuraea antimicrobica
CACCGCCGTCGCCGCGTACCTGTCGCGCGAGGTCACGCCCCTGCTACGGGAGGCGACCGGCCGCACCAGGCCCGACCTGTTCACGGCGGCCGCCGAGCTGAGCTATCTGGCCGCGTACATGGCCATGGACGCAGGGGCGAACGCGCTGGCGCAGCGCTACTACATCAGCACGGTACGGCTCGCGGACGAGGCCGGTGACCTGCTGCTACGGGCCACGGCGTTACGCAGCATGGCCGTGCAGGCCGCCGAGCTGGGCCACGACGGCGAGGCCCTCGCGCTGGCCGACGCGGCGGCCTCCGCGCTGGGCGGGCACGGGCCAGGGCGCACGCTGGCCTGGATCACCGGCATGCGCGCCGAGGCGCACGCGGCGGCGGGCACCCGCTGGGACGCCCTGAGCCTGCTCCGCCGTACGGAGACCCAGCTCGAACGGGCGGACTCGCCCCCGGAGACGGAGTGGACGGGCAACTACCGCCGTGAATCCCTGGAACACCAGATCGGCCTGACCCTCACCCAGCTCGGCGACCACGCCACCGCCGCCCGCCACTTCACCGCCTCCATGAACGACCGCCGTCCGGTCGAGGCGCGTACCCGGGTGCTGATCGGCCTGCGGGCCGCGCACGCCTACCTTCGCGCCGGTGACCCCGAGCAGGCGGCCGTCACGGCGCTGACGCTGAGCGACGACGTGCCGCTGATCGCCTCGGCCCGCGTGGACGCCGAGCTGCGCCGCCTGCGGACCGGCTGGCAGGTGCACCGCGACAGCCCGCTCGTCGCCGAGGCCGACCGGGTGATGGCGGGGACGCCCTCACCGGAGGCGTCCCGGCCCGCCCGGAGCCGCGGTCACGGCACCTGAACGTGATCTCCCGCCCGGTTCGGCTCGTCGGCTCAGTACGGAAGGCTCAGCGCGGGAGTCTCAGTGCGGAAGGCTCGGTGCGGGAGTCTCAGTGCGGGACGATGGTGCGGGCCGCGACCAGGATCTCGTCCTGGAGCCCCTCGACCCTGATGACGCGCGCCGATCCCGCCCCTGGCACCGGCACGGTCATGACCTCCGCCATCACGTCCACCGAGACCTGCGGTCGGCCGTCCAGGTAGACGTCCACCCGGTCCACGAGCCGTGTCGTGAAGGTCAGCTCGTCCGGCGCCACCCGTACGTCGAGCCGCCGCACCGGCCGCCCGGCCAGCAGCTCGCCGGCCCGCGCGAGCAGGTCGGCGTTGCCCTGCAGGACGTCCGCGCGGGTCATCCGGTGACGGTGGCCGGGCACCACGCCGAGGTCCTCGACGGGCGTGCCCGCCAGGTCGTTCACCCGCAGCGTGCGCCTGATCGAGACCCGCATGTTCGCCTGCCCCGGCAGCTCCGTGTAGGGGTTGTCGGCGACCGGGGAGGGCAGTTCGAGCAGGAGCTTGAGCAGCCCGTGGGTCCAGACGTTGGCGCCGCCCGCGCCGGTGTTGTCGTCCGTGCCGAGGATCTGGCCGATCTCGTGGTCCTGGAACCCGCCCGCGAAGATGTCGGTCGCCGAGTAGCACAGGGCGTTGGTGACCAGTACGACCGGCCCGAAGTACCGCTGGCCGATGGCGTTGGCCCCGCCCGCCGGTGTGATGGAGAAGCTGCCGGAGTAGACCGAGCCCGTCTCCAGCGCCTGCTCCATCGACGGGCACCAGGGGCCGAGGTCGATCTCGCCGGTCGGGTTCTCGCGGTGCTGGTCGCAGATGCGCAGGTTCAGCGACGTGGTGATGAACTGGGTCGGCTCCGGCACGATGGGGCGCGGGGTGAGCGTCTGCAGCAGGAACTCGGCGGCGAAGATGTGGCCGCCGCCGTTGTCGCGCACGTCCACGATGAGCCCGTTCTGCGGCAGCAGCTCGATGAGGCGGACGAACTCCCGTACGAACGCGTCCGGGTCGTTGACGCTGAAGCTGAAGATCCGGATGTGGCCGAACGTGCCCGACGGCGTGACGACGCTGCGGGCCCGGAAGAAGCCCGGCATCGACGTCGGGAGGTCGGTCCCGGGCTCGGTGGGCTCGGCCGTCAGCTCCGCGCCGCCCAGGACCTCCAGCGGGGTGACGGCCTCGGGGACGTACAGCATCTTCAGCGCCCGGCCGATCTCGTCCGCGCCGAGGTCGAGCCCCTGGGCGACGGCGGCGACGGTGAGCTGGTCGGCGTCCACGAACGACGGCTGGTTGTCGGTCACGCGCCAGCCCTCGCGCAGCTCCCTGCTGATGCCGTCGGCCCCCACGTACGTGAGCACCACCCAGGTCTCGTCCGGCGGCACGTGCAGGCGCAGCGGCCGGATCGTCAGCGACTGCAGGCCGCGCGCGTGCCGGGCCGCCGGGTTGCTGCCCGCGAACCTGGCCGCGTTGAGGTCCACCGCGCGGTCGATGGGGACGCCGTTCCAGTGGGTCACCTCCACGCCGGGGCCGAAGCCAGGGGCGGTGAAGCCTCCGACGGTCCTGGTGACGACGTAGTGGCGTTCGTCGCCGGTGTAATACTCCTCGATCAGGTACGGCAGGTAGGCGATCTTGCCCGCGTACGGCTGGGGGAGGACGTAGTTGGTGTGCAGGTCGCGTACCGCGTGGAAGATCTCCGACAGCTCCGCGTGGAAGCGCCACTCCGGGCCCATGGTGCTCGGGGTCTGCCTGTTGAGCCGTACGGCCAGCAGCCGCAGCCGCTGCACCGGGTTCACGGCGTGCATCGCGGCCTTCAGCGGCAGGTGCACGTAGTTCTGCTCGATGAGCACCAGCGCCTGCTGGACCAGCAGCCTGCGGTCGTCGAGCGTCAACGTGTCCGCCGCCGTGCGCAGGAAGTCCGGAAGCTCCTGCTTCGCCACCCCGCCTGATGGCTCGGTCATCTCGTCCACCACCCTGGTCTGTGCGTGCCGCGATCGAAGGACGGCACGTGCCACCGGCACGTTCCCACCGGCGTCGCGGCCGCCGCCACGGGAGGTGACCTAGGGTTTTCCCTAGCCGGAGGCCGGGTGGGGCCCTTGGACTTCCCGCGTATCGGGGCTGAGCCGCTCATCGACCAGATCTGACCGCTTGCCGTAAAGAGCGGGTCATATTCCAAATACTGCATACCGTATGTGATAGCGCTGACACGTGGCAGAGAGTACGAGATTCGCCAGTCCCACAGGTTTCCTGAGTCGTTCCCGCATCGTGGCGGCGCCCACCTGGAGCCGTTGGCTCGTGCCGCCCGCGGCGCTGTCGGTGCATCTGGCCATCGGGCAGGCGTACGCGTGGAGCGTCTTCAAGCCCGCGCTGGAGTCCACCCTCCAGCTCTCCGGGACTCAGAGCGCCCTGCCGTTCCAGCTCGGCATCGTGATGCTCGGCCTGTCGGCGGCCTTCGGCGGCACGCTCGTCGAGCGCAACGGGCCCCGCTGGGCCATGTTCGTCTCGATGACCTGCTTCTCCTCGGGCTTCCTGCTGTCCGCGCTGGGCGTGCTCACCCGGCAGTACTGGCTGGTGGTGCTCGGCTACGGCTTCGTCGGCGGGATCGGGCTCGGCATCGGCTACATCTCGCCGGTGTCCACGCTGATCAAGTGGTTCCCCGACCGGCCGGGCATGGCGACCGGGATCGCGATCATGGGGTTCGGCGGGGGAGCGCTGATCGCCTCGCCGTGGTCGGCGCAGATGCTCACCTCCTTCGGGGCGACCACGACCGGCATCGCCACGACGTTCCTCGTGCACGGCCTCGTCTACGCCGTGTTCATGTCGATGGGCGTGCTGCTCGTACGGGTGCCGCCCGACGGCTGGCGGCCCAAGGGCTGGACGCCGAGCCCGGCCGGCAGCCGCCCGCTGATCACCACGGCCGACGTCTCGGCTCGCAACGCGATCCGTACCCCGCAGTTCTACCTGCTGTGGGTCGTCCTGTGCTGCAACGTCACCGCCGGCATCGGCATCCTGGAGAAGGCCGCGCCGATGATCACGGACTTCTTCGCCGGCACCCACGCGGCGGTCGCGGTGGGGGCGGCGGCCGGGTTCGTCGCGTTGCTGTCGCTGGCGAACATGGCCGGGCGCTTCGTCTGGTCCTCCACCTCCGACCTGATCGGGCGCAAGAACATGTACCGCGTCTACCTGGGCGTCGGCGCGCTGCTGTATCTCGTCATCGCCCTGTTCGGCGCGAGCGCCAAGCCGCTGTTCATCGTGTGCGCGCTGGGCATCCTGTCCTTCTACGGCGGCGGCTTCGCGACCGTGCCCGCCTACCTCAAGGACCTGTTCGGCACGTACCAGGTCGGCGCCATCCACGGCCGGCTGCTCACCGCCTGGTCCACGGCGGGCGTGCTGGGGCCGCTGATCGTCAACGCCATCGCCGACGCGCAGAAGGCCGCCGGACACGCGGGGCCCGACCTCTACACGACCTCGCTGTTCATCATGATCGGGCTGCTCGCGGTGGGCTTCCTGGCCAACGAACTGATCAGGCCGGTGCACGAGCGCTACCACGAACGGCCCGCGCAGCAGGATGGCTCACCGGTGCGGCAGTCGCCGGTGACGGAGAAGGGACAGGCGGTATGAGCACCGTAGAGACCGGGGGACGGCGTACCTGGCTGATGGCGCTGGCGTGGCTGTGGGTGGGGCTGCCCTTCGCGTACGGGGTGTACGAGCTGTTCCTCAAGCTCTCCCAGCTCTTCGCGGGCTGAACGGCGGGCCGTCACCCCTGGGCGCCGACCCCGGACAGCGGGGGCCGCGATCGCCGACGGGCGTCGCGGCCCGCCCGCGCACGCTCACCCGCCCGGCTGGGTGATCATCAACACCGCGACCACCGCCCAGATCAGGTTGTAGCCCCCGGCCAGCATGGTCAGGGGGCGCAGCCGTTCGCGCGCGCCCGGCACGGCCAGGGCGGCGCGCTGGCGGGGGTTGATCTGCCAGGCCAGCAGGACGCCCGCGGCCGCCGTGAGCACCAGGGACAGGATGATCCACAACTCGCCCATGCGGCCCTGTAGGAGGGCCAGGACGATTCCGGCGGCGGGCACGATGATCGCGGCGATGCTGTAGCCGCGCGTGATGCGGTGCATCGCCGCCGCCACCGTCCGGCTCCGCCCGTCGTCCGCGCCCTCCTGGACGCCTTCCGGCGCGACGGGGACGTACCGCGGGAACAGGCTCGTCGCCACGGACGAGCCGCCCACGAACACGATCGCCGCGATCACGTGCACCGACAACAGCACGGCTGCCATGAGTTCTCCCTCCGAACCGCCAACCTTCAGGCAGCCTGAAGCCTACCTCATGACCTTCAGGCCGTCTGAAGGTCATGGCTCGACCGAGGGACACAGGCCGTTGACGTGGCGCGGGACTCGGGGACGTCGCCCCGGTGACGAGTGGGGTGGGCGGTCAGGGGGCGGAGGGGGTGAAGGCGGTCCGGATCGCGTCGCCTACCTGCTGCTGGATCGGGTCGGCCGCCGGCCCGAACAGGCGCTCGTCCACCCCCGCCACCTTCGCCTGCGCCTCCTGGAGCAGACGGGTGCCGTCGGGTGTCAGCTCGATGGCCGCCGCCGACCCGGCGCGGGCGGTTTGGTCACGCACCAGCCCCGCCCCGACCAGCGCCTTCACCGCCGTGTGCACGCTCTGCACGGTGATCCCCGACATACGGGCCAGGTCGCTGAACGAGACGCCGGGCACGGCCGCGATGTGCCCGAGCAGCCCGAGTCGGCTCACCGACAGGTCAAGCGGCGCGAGGGCGGCGTTGAGCTCGGTCTCGATCCGGCGCGCCAGTGTCAGCACCACGATGGAGGTGCTGATCTCCGGGGCGGCCGGCGGCCCGTTCTCGGAACTCACCCGCCAAGTCTCCCGTAACCCGCCGTCCCGCGTGCGCACCAGGCCCGCGCCGGGCGGGGAAATAGGGGTTCACCGCGCCTCGCTTGATCGCTACGCTGGCGCCACGCCTGTGCAGGGAGACCACACGTGAGCAGTGCTGAGCCGCAATTGCCCGGTGTCGACCCGTCGGTCCCGAGCGTGGCCCGCATGTACGACTTCTACCTCGGAGGCAAGGACCACTTCCGCGCGGACCGCGTGGCCGCCGAGAAGATCATCGCGATCGTCCCCGAGGTGCGCGAGACGGCCCGCGACAACCGCGCGTTCATCGGCAAGGCCGTACGGCTCATGGCCGAGCAGGGCGTGCGCCAGTTCCTCGATCTCGGCGCCGGGCTGCCCACGCAGGAGAACGTCCACCAGGTCGCCCAGCGGGTCGCCCCCGACGCCAGGGTCGTCTACGTCGACAACGATCCCATCGTCCTGACCCACGCCCGCGCCCTGCTGGCCGAGACCTCGGAAACCCTCGCGGTCTGGGGCGACGTCACCGACCCTGCCGCCGTTCTCGCCTCGCCCGAGGTCACCGGGCACCTCGACTTCGACCGGCCCGTCGCGGTGCTGATGTCGGCGGTGCTGCACTTCGTACCGGACGACGAGCAGGTGAGCGGCATCGTGGCGGCCTTGCGCGCGCCGCTGGTGCCGGGCAGCCACCTGCTGATCACCCACTTCTACGCGCCGGACACGGACGATCCCAGGGTCAGGGCGGGGCAGCAGGTGTACCGGTCGACCAAGCCCGGGGCGCTGGTGGCCCGGTCGCTGAAGCAGATCTCCGCGTACTTCGACGGGATGACGCTGCTGGAGCCGGGGCTCGTACCGGTGAAGTCGTGGCGGCCGGACTCGGAACTCGACCGGCTGGTCGAGGTCGACCTCACCGTGCCCAGCCTCGTCGGAGCGGTCGGACGACTGGCTTAGTGCCCCTGAACGAACTGATCGCGGTCCACCAGCGTTGCGCCGCATCGGAATGAAACGCCTGCTTCCGGCGAATTGCCGAGCTCTCGCGATCAAGTGTCGGTCGCTCGTGAGATGCTCGCGCGCGGAAACGCTCCCCAACCGAGAGCAGTGACATGGCCGATCGAGCTCGGCTGGGTTCCGACGGCTCGCCCCTTCCGCTTCCTCCTGATCCCCTGAGTCCGGTGCCGGACGAGGTCGAACGCGGGCTGGCGGCGTACAGGGCGGGTGACGTCCCGGCGGCTCGCGCCTTGCTGACCACGATCGCCGGCGCGGGACGTACCGCCGTGTCCGGGCACGCGGCCATGGCGCTGGCGGGCATCGAACTCGGCGAGGACGGCCTGGACGGCTCCTGCCAAGGGTGGCTGAAGCAGGTGGCCGCGGGAGAGGACCCCTGGCTGGGCCCCTTGGCCGTCGAACCGCTTACGTACGCACGAGAGATGTGTGACGGCCTGCTCGCCGGCTATGCGGCCCATCTGGAGGGGCACATCCTCATCGGGCAGGATGAGACGGAGCGGGCGGGCAAGGTGCTCCACTACGCGCGCGGGGAGTCTCACCCGGCCAAGGGAGGGAGCAAGGGGCTGCACCCATGGGTCGCCGTCCGGTTCGGCGAGTTGCTGGCGGGCGATACGTGGCTGGACCTCGTCTACGACCAGGTGGAGAACAGCGCTGTGAGCGAGGGCGAGGTGGTGCGTGAGCCCTTCGAGTCCGCCCTCTACCAGAAGGCGGTCAGCAGTCCGGCGCTCGTCGACGTCGGCCTGTATCTGTTCCCCGCGAAGTTCGGACCGGTACACGCGGGTCTGGAGCGTCTGAAGACGTGGAGCGATGAACGCTACGAGCGTGGCCGCAGGCTGGTGCTCGCGCTCCACACCCATGTCGAGGACAGCCGCGATGAGGAACGCACGCGAGGGCTGACAGACCTCCGAGAGAAGCTGGACCTTCCCCTGCCCCGCTGAGCGCCGTGTACCACTGCCTGCCCACGCGTGGCTTGCCGGTGCGATCACGGAGCCAGGTCCGAGTTCGGTGGGGTGGATGTCTTCGCTGGTTTGGGGTCCGGTTCTGGCACACTGATCAGGTGAGCGGGCGTGCGCCAGAATCCGGTGATCGGTTTCGGGATGAGCGCGCAAGCAAGTACGACTTCCTCGATGAGGTCCTGGTGCGCTGTCCGCGGTGTGAAGGGTGCGCCGTGGTCTTGCCTCACCCTGGGCTGTCCGAGGAAGGAGAGTCCCGTTCCACGGGGTTCATGAACTTCCAACGGAGGCTGCGCTGTAAGGCATGTGGCTTCTTCCAGGACGCTGCGGTGGCCTCGATTGAGATCGGCGGCCCGTTTGACCCCTACTTCCGGCGGCCTGTGTGGTTGCAGGCGAGTTGCTGTGGCCAGGTGCTATGGGCATATGACGTCAGGCATCTCGTGCTGCTGGAGGCTTATGTGGCGGCTCGGTTGCGCGAGCGAGGCAATGTGGCGCCCTTCGCGCCGATGAGCTTGGTGGAGCGGCTTCCCACCTGGGTGAAGGTCGCGAAGAACAGGGACGAGATTCTGAGGACGATCAGGCGCCTGCGGTCGACGTTGCCTGCTGAGGGTTAGGGACGTCACGGCGCGTCCTTCCCATCTGGCCCGTTCATCGGGTTGATCAGACTCTCCTGGACGGCCGATGGAGATACGAACGCGCTGGTGCTCCCCAGCCGGTGGGATCACAGCCCATCCGATACAGTTGCGCCCCAGATCCCTTCACAGCCGGATCCGGGTTCGGAACCAAAAAGCACCGGCCTGCTTCTGTTTCGCGATGATCTGGGCGACGGTGGCGGTGAGCAAGCTGACGCACAGCCCGATCAGCACCGCCAACAGGGAGTTGGCCCACAGAGTGGCCTGAATACTGTCCTGGTTGTCCAAGCCTGGGTCGATCGTGACGTAGACAGAGAAGAGCAGAAGTGGGCCGGCCACGCCCGCTTGGACACCGTGATTCCGTCGGCCGTGCTGTGCCGCCGCCCACGCCGCGATGATTCCGCTGACCATGACTGGTCCGATCAGCCCGGCGGTGATCCCACCGGCCTCGATGAAGGTCGCCTTCACCACGTACTCACCGGTCTTGCCACTCAGCGTGCCTTCCGTGAGCATGGGGTCGAAGGTGGGCGCCCTGTCCCACCACCATGGCCAGGTGAATTCCAGCAAGGAGACCCACAGTGTGTAGGCCAGCAGGCCGACCCCGATCTCCCGATCTCGCAGCGCCGCCATCGCAGCGGCGACGCCGATCGCGCCGCCGATGATGGTCGCCCAGGCCACCTCGAGTGGGCTGGAGTTGATGCCGGCTTCCGGCGTTGCGGACGCCAGGGCGTACAGAAGCGGAGCAGCGGTCAGACAGGAGCCGAGCCAAGCCACTGGCGGCAGCCACAGCCACGACCACGGCATACGCCGAAACACACGGTACGTGATCGCGGAGGCGACCAGTGTGGAAGCGACCGGATACCACGTGGAACGAGTCAGTGCGTGGTCCCAGTCGATGTACTCCGAGTACGAACCCCCCGCAGTCGTCCATTCATTGATGCCCAAGCGGTGCGCCGCGAGGACCTGTGCGGCGGCCAGCGCTGCAGCGACCAGCGCGCAAACGACTGACGCTGCGAGCCGCCACCTCATGCCTTCGCCCCAAGACGCTGCCAACAGGGCGGACCGTCCCGCCCGCCGGCCGGCGCGCACAAAGCCGTCATGATTGAGCATTCTGCACCACCAAGATCGGAGCCGAGGGCGGCATCCGTCAACTTCACCTGAACGCTGACATGACCACCGACAACAACTCGCGCACACCGACGGCTTCGCCTGTAACCGACAAGTCGCCCTGAAGTGACAACCTCGCGTCCAGGACCGCGACGGTGCCAAGCCCGCGCTGGAACGCCTGCGCGACCGGTATGAGGGGATCTCGCCGATCAGGGCCGCCAGCGCCTACCCGGACAGCTCGTCACTTGGGCCAAAAGGGGCATCCGGCTCACCCCGGAGATCGTCAAGCGCAGCGACGAGGTCAGCGGCTTCGTACTCTTTCCTCGCAGGCGGGTGACAGCTTCACGGTCGATCGCGGGTAGCCGCGATGGACCGTGAATAAGAATCGGGGGTTCGCCGAACTAGGGGTGTTCCGACGTAGTCGACTGAAAGACCGCCATTCATGACAGCTCCCCCCCGAGATTCGGCGCCCCCCAGCGAGGGCACCGACGCGCAGGTGATAGAGGCGTCGCGCCATCACCCTGATCGCTTCGGCGCCGTCTTCGATCGTTATTTCGCACACATCCACCGCTATGTCCACCTGCGCTTGGGCGAGACGGTCGCAGATGACCTCGCCGCGGAAACCTTTCTGCGCGCCTTCCGCGACCGGGACCGCTTCGACCTCACCTGTCCCAACGCCCGCCCCTGGCTGTACGGCATCGCCTCCAACCTGGTCGCCGAACATCGTCGCGGCGAGGCGCGCAGGTATCGGGCGCTGGCCAGGAGCGCCGACGCCGTGGAGATCACCAGTCACGACGAGCGCGTCGCGCAACGGGTCTCCGCGGCGGTGATGCAGCCGCGGCTGGCCGCCGGCCTCGCCCGGCTCTCGGCCGGGGACAGGGACGTCCTGCTGCTGGTCGCCTGTGCCCAGCTCAGCTACGAGGAGGTGGCCGAGGCCCTCGGCATACCCAAGGGGACGGTGGGATCGCGTCTCAACCGCGCCCGCAAGAAGCTCCGCAAGATCATCGGCCCCGCCGGGGAGGCACTGTGACGAACGAACTCGAAGTGATCAAGGACTGCCAGGACAGCCTGCCCGGACCCGCGCCCGAGGTGACCGCGCGCGCATGGGTGCTGCTGGCCGAGGAGATCGAGGCCGAGCGGACCGGGAGCGGCCACCGTCAGCCGGCGCCGTCACGTCGGCTGCCTCTTCGCGGCTTCCCCGGCGGCAGGTGGGCGATGAGGGCCGGCGTGGCCGTGGGCCTCGCGGCGGCGGTGACCGCGGGACTGGTCCTGGTGCGTGGCGGTGACGACTCCGCTCCACTCGGGACGCCTCCGGCCAGCGCCGCCGAGTTGCTCCGGCACGCGGCCTCCGTCGCGGCGCGGGAGGATGTGCGGCCCGGGCCGGGGCAGTTCGTCTACGTCGACCAGAAGACCGTCACGTTCGCCAGCGGCCCCGAGGGCGATTACACCCAGGACGTGCGCCGCGAGATGTGGATGCCGGCCGGGGAACCCGGCAAGACCCTGACCCGCTCGACGTACGGGCAGACACACGCCATCAGCGGACGAAGCCCGGAGTACGTGCAATCCCCCGGAACAGTGGAGTACCAGCGCGCGGGGCAGTGCCACGAGAACTCCCTGGGCCTGCCTCCCCAGGCCGCCGATCTTCCCGCCGATCCTGATCAGGTGCTGGCGAAGATCCGCCGGGACGCGGAGGCGTTCGTCCGGTCGGACCAGCGCAGGCGAGGAGAGAAGGACCTGGGCCAGAACGAGATCGACATGAGGGTCGAGAAGGTCATCGGGAGCCGATTGTTCACGCTGGCGCGGGACCCGCTCACCCCCTCCCGGACCAGGGCCACGGTCTTCGCCGCGCTGTCCAAGATGCCGACCGCGACCGTCGTCCCGGACCTCACCGACCCCGCCGGACGACACGGGGTGGGCGCCTCGCTGAAATTCGAGACCCCCGGCGGCTGGGAACGCGGGGAGTTCATCTTCGAGCCTGCCACGTACCGGTTCCTCGGCTATCAGAGCTGGATCGGGCAGCAGGAGGGCGGACAGGTCAGGGAGATCCCGGGTGGCAGTATGGCGGTGATCACAGTGAAGGTCGTCGACTCCATGCCGGAGGTTCCCAAGGACGCCGGCAAGCCGATGTTCTGCTGACTCGATCACCAGGTCGCGGGACTGCGGAGTGACCCGCGTGATCAACGAGACAGCTCTTGGTCGCTTCTTCCGACGAATGGAAGAAGATCGGCCAAGGGCTGTCTGCATGATCACTGTCGGTCGGCCGGAGCGACGTCGGGAGGCCTACCGTTCAGTCGATTCCGTATGTCAGCCATCCTCCGACGAGCCGGCGAGGGGACGCTGCCTGCCGTGGCGCGGGCACCCGCGGCGTCAGGACCCGCCCGTCGTCTCGCAGACGACGAACCTCTTGTCGAGCCCGGTCAGCCGCAGCAGCCGGGTCACCCGCGGCTGCAGCCCGGTCAGCCGGAGCCGGCCGCCGGCGGCCTCCACGGCGTTCGCGGCCCAGATGAGCGTGTTGAGCCCCGAGGAGTCACAGAAGGCGACCCCCTCGAGATCGACGACCACGAGCGGCGGACGCATACAGGCCATCGCCTGGGTCAGCCCGTTGCGGAACTCCTCCATCGAGGCCAGGTCCAGATCCCCGGCAGGGCTCAGGACGGCGGAGTCGTCACGCTCAGTGACGATCCAGGAGAAGCCGATACGGTCTGCGCTTCCCATTCCACCCCTCCGGTTCTCAACGGTTCGTCACTTTATCATTGCATAGTGCAACGGCACGAAACGGCTGCCGTCGCGACCGCGTACAACAGCGACCACGGGGCCGGACGCTGAGGCTTGCTCTGGCGCCGGGAGAGCACCTCGCCACGGCGGTGCCGACCGGCTCTCGGCTTGTGGACGCCGTGGCCGCGCGATCGCTGGGGGCGGTCGAGGACGAGGTCACCCTGTCGCGGTTCCGGATGCTGGTGGTCCTGTCCGGTCACGGCGAAACCAAACTCGTCACGATGGCCGAGTTCCTCCGCGTCAGCCCGATGCGGCTGAGCGGGGAGGGATGGCGCGGTTGGCTGCGGCATCTTCTCACCTCCCTCGGGTGATGGTGGTACGGGCGCGGCGCCTGTTCCCGTGTCCGGTGGCGGCGGCTATGTCAGCAGGACGGGCAGGGACTGTACGTCGCTGCCCGTGAAGGAGGGCTGCGGGCGCAGCTCGCCGGGCTCCGCCGCGAGCCTGATGCCCGGGAACCGCCGGAACAGGGCGGGCAGCGCGACGGCCGCTTCGAGCCGGGCCAGCGGGGCGCCCAGGCAGAAGTGGATGCCGTGCCCGAACGCCAGGTGCCGCCGGTCGTGCCGGTCGATGTCGAACCGTCCGGGGTCGGGATTGACGGCCGGATCACGGCCGTGTGCGCCGAACGCGATCAGGATGAGCTCGCCCCGGCCGATCGTGACGCCCTCGCCGAGATCGAGGTCCGCGGTGGCGTAGCGCAACGGCAGGTGCATGACCGGCGGGTCGCGGCGCAGGCTCTCCTCGATGACGTCGTCCCATCGCTCCGGCGCGGCGAGCACGGTAGCAAGTTGGCCGGGATGGGTCAGCATGGCGATGACCACGTGGTCGATGAGCGACACGGCGGTCTCGCTGCCCGCACCGATCATCAGTATCAGGGTGCTGATCATCTCGTCCATGCCGAGCCGGTCGCCGTCGGCCTCCTGCGCCGTGAGCAGCATGCTCGTCATGTCGTCGCCGGGACTGGCCCGCTTGGTCTCGACGAGGCGGCGCATGGTGGCGTACATCTGGCGCTGGACCTCCGTGGCCCGCTCGACGCCGGCGGAGTTGTCCAGGACGGAGTCGATGGCCTCCAGCATCGCGGGCCGCTGGTCGTCCGGGACGCCGAACAGGTCGCAGACCACCCCGCTCGGGATCGGGTACGCGTAGCGGGCCCGCAGGTCCACCGCCCGGCCGGGCGGGGTCGCGGCGAGGTCGTCGAGCAGCGACTCGGCGATCCGCTCGACGGCCGGGCGCATGGCCTCGATGCGGCGGGCGGTGAAGGCCCTGCCGACCAGGTCCTTGAGTCGTTTGTGGTCGTCGCCGTCGGCGGTGAGCATGCTGACGACGTCCACCCACGCGGTCAGCCAGGCGATGGCGAACGGGCGGTAGCCGGGCCAGGACCTCCGGGCGTCCTTGGACACGTCGGGGTGGGTGAGCAGGCGCTTGACGACGTCGCCGCGGCTGACCGACCAGGCGACGAGGTCGCCCGGCAGGCGTACCCGGACGGCGGGGCCGGCGGCGCGCAGCTCGTCGGCCTGGGTGTAGAGGTGTGCGCCTGTGGTGTCGAGGATCGTCGGCGAGCCGGCCACGGGAACCTCCTGCGGGCACCGATCTGAGACGTGTCTATCCCATGCCGGGGCTCGCGACAACCCGTCAGAGCAGATCCTCGGTGCGGATCGGCAGGCGGCGCGGGCGGTGGCCGGTGGCGTGGAAGACGGCGTTGGCGATGGCCGGCGCGACGCCGGCCGGCGTCACCTCGCCGAAGGGCCTGGCGCCCATCGGGTTGAGCGCGCGGCCGGACCTGTCGACGAGGTCCAGGTCGATGAGGTCCACCTGGATGAGGCCCGCGTGGATGAGGTCCGCGTGGATGGAGTCCCCGTCGATGCCGTCGAGGTCGAGGCTGTCATGGTTGATGCCGTCATGGTCGATGACGGCCGCGCCGATGCCCCAGGTCACCGCGTCGCGTACTTGGGCCTCGGCTGTCACGGGGTCGGCCGTGCGGTCGCGGGCGGCCACGCTGACCACCCGCGTGACGCGTACGCGCCCCATGGGCTCGACCCGCACCTCGGCGAAGTGCGCGACGAAGCCGTACGCACCCGCGGCCACGCCCCAGCCGATCGGTGTCCCGTCGTCGGCGTGCATGGAGCCCGGGTCCGGCGTACGCGCCGCCCAGCCGAACAGCTCCGCGCCCCGCCGCAGGCAGGCCGCCAGAGGCCGGGAGGACAACGGTTCGCCGGTCACCGGGTTCACACGGGCGGCGTTGGCCAGGCGCAGCTCCACCGGGTCGCGTCCGGCGCGGCAGGCGATCTCGTCGATGGCCGACTCGAGCGCGAAGGCGGCCGGGTGCTCGGACGGTGGAGGGTCCGCGAAGAACCGGGTGGAGTGCTCGAACCGGGTGGGCAGGTGGCCGGGTGGTCGCGGGCCGGTCCTGATGTGACGACGGCGGACGCGGAAGTTCCTGATGTCGTACAGGCGGGAGGTCAGCTCGGTGTAGGTGACGGGGCGCGGGTCGTACCGGGACGCCTGCTGGTCGGCCTCGTGGATCGCGGCGAGCAGCCGGCCCGAGCGGTCGGCGCCGAGGCGTACGCGGTGGCGGCAGGCAGGACGGGGACCGGCGGGGTGGCGGGCGTGGGCGGGCGGCGGCACCAGCTTGACCGGGCGGCCGAGCCGGCGGGCGGCCACGGCCAGCGGCGCGAGGTGCTCCTGGTCCTGGTGGACCACCTCGTAGACCTCGTCCACGCGTAGCGGGCTGCGTTCGTAGGCTCCGTGGGCGTCGCCGACGACGACGTCGGCTAGGAAGGGCAGGGGCGCGGTCTCGGTGGTGTCCGCGTCCAGCTCGGCGGCGTCCGGGTTCGTCTCGTACTCGGTCCGCACCAGCTCGGCCGCCTGCACCGCGGCGACCGGTGTCTCGGCCACGACCAGCGCGATCGTCCGGCCCCGGTAGGGGACGCGGTCGTCCGGCAGGGGCGGCGGGCTCTGGCAGGCCTGGCCATCGCGCATGATGTGGCCGTCGGCGGTGCTGCCCGGGTCGTCGAGGTACGACAGCACGAGCAGTACGCCGGGCACGGCGGCGGCCTCGGCGGTGTCGAGGCGGGTGATGCGGCCGTTGGCGGCGGTGGCGAGGACGGGCGTGGCGTAGGCGGGGCGGGGTGGCGGGTGGCCGTCGCCGTGGTGGGTCGGCCCGATGACCTGGTCTGCCGCGTCCACGCGCGGGATCGGCGGGTTCTTCATCGTACGGCCCGCTCTCCGGCGATCCGCAGCGCCTCGGCGACGGTGCGGACGCCCAGCTCGACACGGAAGGCGTTGTGCGTACCCGGACGGGCGCCGGCCAGCGCGGCCTCTCCTGCACGGCGGGCGGCGCGGCGGTCCAGCGGTGTGCCGGTCAGCTCCCGTTCGGCCTCGTGGCAGCGCCACGGCCTGGTGGCGAGCCCGCCCACCGCGATGCGGCACTCCCGTACGGCGCCGCCGCCGTCCAGCGTCACCGCGGCGGCGGCCGAGGCCAGCGCGAACGCGTACGACTCCCGATCCCGCACCTTGTGGTACGTCGACCCGCGCCCGGCCCGCGTGACCGGCACCCGGATGCGGGTGACGATCTCGTCCCAGGACAGGGTGTGCTCCTTGTCCGGTGTGTCACCGGGTTCGAGGTGCAGGTCCGCCAGCGCGAGCGTGCGTTCGCCCGCGGGCCCGGCCACGTCGACGAGGGCGTCGAAGGCGATCAGCGCGACCGCCCAGTCGCCGGGGTACGTGGCCACGCACGCGTCGCTGCCGCCGAGCAGGGCGTGCCCCCGGTCCAGCCCGCCGATCGCGGCACAGCCGCTGCCGGGGCGCCGCTTGTTGCACGGGACGGCCGGGCGGCCCCTGAAGTACGCGCACCGGGTGCGCTGCAACAGGTTCCCGGCCACGGTCGCCATGTTGCGCAACTGGTGGGAGGCGGCCTTGGCCAGGGACTCGGCCAGCGCCGGGTAGTCGTTCACCAGCACCGGGTCCTCGGCCACGTCGGCCATCAGCGCCCCGGCGCCGAACCACAGCTCGTCAGGTCCCGATGTGTCCATCCCGCCCAACTCGCGCAGGGCGCGCACGTCCACGACGGTGGGCGGGGTCTCGATGTCCAGCCTCATCAGGTCGTACAGGGTGGTGCCGCCGGCCAGCACCTTCGCGCCAGGACCGGCCTCCGACAGGACGCGTACGGCCTCGGCGAGCGTGACGGGGGCCGCGTAGGCGAACGGGCGCACGGCTCACCCCTCCCGCCGGGCGGCGGCGGTCCCGGTGAAGTCGGGTGCTGTGAATGCGGGTGCTGTCAATGCGGGCGCTGTGAATACAGGCCCGGTGAATGCGGGCCCGGGGAATATGGGCCCAGGGAATATGGGCGCGGCGAATGTGGGCCGGGCGAGTGTGGGTTCTGTGAATGCGGACGCGGCGAATACGGGCCTGGTGCATGCGGTCGCGGTGAATGTGGACGCAGTGCGTTCGGTCGCGGTGAATTCCGGCGCGACTTCCGAGGTCATAGGCGCAACGCTAGTATCCGGCGTCGCTTTTATCCCCATCTGTCGTGGTAAGAGGCGGTCAAGAATGGCCGGTGGGCAGGCGGGTCCGTTCCCGCGAGCCGCGAACCGTGGGGAAATTCCACCGCACTTTTACCGACGGCCGGTTGCTCACCGCGCCGCGCGCGCCCGTCAGGGCAGGGCCGAGCCCGTGAGGCGGCCGGCGGGACGGTAGGCGGCGCACATCACGTCGCGGTCGCCGTCGGCCCAGGTCTCCGGGGTCGGCATGATCGGGTAGTAGGCCAGGTCGTCCTGGTCGCCGCCCCAGAGCGAGGCGAAGCGCTCGCCGCAGCTCTTCCAGGCGAACGCCGACAGCGCCGCCCGGTCGTACGGGCCGTCAGGGACGTGCGTGAAGCCGTACGACTGGTTGTCCGCCCCATCGGCGCAAGGCGTGTAGACCACGATCCGCTCGCCCGCCCCCGCCGAGTACGTCGGGTCGCTGAAGCACTCGCCGCCCTCGATCAGCAGGATCCCGGACGTCTCCGCCGTGATGAACGCGTCGGACTTGACCGCGTTCGCCGGGGACGGCACCACGAACAACGTGCCCAGCGCGGCGACGGCGGGCAGCAGGCCCCAGCGGCGGGTCACCGCCATCCCCTCACCGCCATCCCGTCACCTTCGGCCTGTGCACACGATCGGCCCATGCACGCGATCGTCCGGGCCGATCGTGGCGGGGCGCGGCGAACACCGGGCGAACCTCCGATGACCGGCACATTACCGATCATGAATTCATCTGGCGGACAGTCGCGGGACAGACGAGCGTCAGCGGTGCCTGGCTGAATTCGCTCGCGTCCGTCCCGCGCTCGCGGACGGATGAACACCGCTTGTCGATGGAGTGAATCAGAAGTGAATCAGCCCTCGAAGCCGCGGCCGTTCGGGCCCCGGCAGGCGAAGCTCGCGGTCGCCGGCACCGGCGTCCTGCTCGTCGCGGCGTTAGCCTTCGGGCCGGCCGCCGTCGGTGCGGCGGCCCCGCCCGCGTACCCCGCCGCCGAGCAGCACAAGCCCACTCCCGTCCCCGACCGGATCATCCTGATCCCGACCACCACGCCGGCCACCAGCCAGCGCGTGTCGTGGCGGGCCGAGGCCACCGCCGACACCGCGCAGGCCCAGATCCTGGAGGCGCCGCGGGCGCTCGGCCAGGTGCAGCCGGCCGCCGGTGCCGTGGCCACCGTCCAGGCCCTGGCCAGCACGCCGGTCAACACCACCCTCGGGTACGCCTCCACGTACCACACCGCCGAGTTCTCCGGCCTCAAGCCGAACACCCGCTACACCTACCGCGTCGGCGACGGCACGAACTGGAGCGCGTGGACCGACTTCACCACCGCGTCCCCCGGCTTCGAGCCGTTCTCGTTCATCTACTACGGCGACGCGCAGAACTACATCGACTCCGCCGTGCCGCGCGTGTTCCGCCAGGCGTTCGCCGACCGGCCGCAGGCCAAGGCGATCGTGAACGCGGGCGACCTCATCGACTCGGCCAACAGCGAGGAGCAGTGGGGTCAGTGGTTCAAGGCCGGCGGCTTCATCGACAGCCAGGTCAACAACATCTCGGTCCCCGGTAACCACGAGTACAGCGGCGGCCTGTCGACCTTCTGGCGGCCGCAGTTCCCGTACCCGGACAACGGGCCCGGCAACGCCGAGCTCAAGCAGACCGTCTACAGCGTTGACTACCAGGGTGTTCGCTTCATCGGCCTGGACACCAACCACCAGAGCAACGCCACGCTCATGGCCGCCCAGACGGCCTGGCTGGAGGGCCTGCTCAAGGACAACCCGAACAAGTGGACCGTGGTGACCTTCCACCACCCCGTCTACTCCACCACCGGCACCCGCAACAACCCGAACGTGCGCGCCCAGTGGGCGCCGCTGTTCGAGAAGTACGGCGTGGACCTGGTGCTTCAGGGCCACGACCACTCGTACGGGCGCGGCAACCAGGTGGCGGCGCGCAAGTCGACGACCGTGCACAACGGCGTCGCCTACGTCGTGTCGGTCTCGGGCGGCAAGATGTACGCGCTCAACAACGGCGAGAACTGGACGGGCAACGGCGCCGAGGTGCGCAGCACCAGCCAGAACACCCAGCTCTACCAGCTCATCGACGTCGCCTCCGACAGCATCACGTTCGAGGCCCGCTACGCCAACGGCGAGCACCACGACGGCTTCGTCATCCGCAAGAACGGCAAGGGCGAGCGGACCGTCAACGACATCCGCACCCCCGAGAACACGATCGGCGAGCAGGTCACCGTCGACAAGACGTCGGTGCGCAAACTCGAGACGGTCAAGGTCTCGGCCTTCGGCTACGACCCGGGCGAGCGCGTGGCGATCTGGTGGCGCGAGAAGAAGGACGACGAGGCCGCCCGCGGTGGCGGGTGGAACGGCGGCAACGGCACGCTGATCGGCTACGAGAAGGCCGATGAGCTGGGACGGATCGAGGAGAGCGTCCGGGTGCCCGCGTTCGCGAAGAAGGACGGGACGTACGTGGTCTATCTGGAGAGCGAGCACCAGAAGATCACCAGCCCCGCCATCACCGTGACCAAGTGATCCACACCTGAGTGAGGCCGCGCCCGCCCTGCCGGCGGGGTCCGACCGGCGGGGTCCATGTCCGGTCGGGCGCCGCGGCCGTTCGCGCGGCGCGGTGGCCGTTCCGTGTGGGACGGTGACCGTTTTGCGTCGCGCGGTGGCTGTCTAGCGTCGCGCGGTGCGGTGGCCGTTCCGCGGTGGGGCGGTGGCCGTTCGGGTGGCGGCCTCACTCGGGTGCTTTGTACCAGGAGTCTCCCTTGACCCTTCCCTTCATCACACGTCTGTGCGTGCCGCTCATCGCCCTCGCCGTCGTGGCGCTCGGGCCTGCTGGGGCCGCGTCGGCGCATCCGTTCGGGCCGCCGTCCACGGCGACGATCTCCGTCGACGGTGACCGGGTGACGCTCGCCTGGCTGCCCGCCGAGGACGACTGGGTGGCGCTCGGACGGGCGGTCGGCGCGTTCGAGAACCCGGCCACCAGCACCGACACCACCCTGACCGGTGAGCAGAAGCTGGCCCGCTCCTCCGCCGTACGCGACTACCTGCTGGCCCGCGTCGGCGTCACACAGGCGGGACGGCCCTGCGCGGCCGAACTGGCGCCGCTGGAGCGGCTGCTGACCCAGGGCGCGCGGTTCACCTTCGAGTGTCCCGGCCCGGTGGTGGACGTCGACGTACGGGTCGGGGCGCTGGCCGACCTGCACGAGGCGTACCGGACGATGCTTACCGCCGAGACGCCCGCCGAGCCCGCGAAGGCGATGCTCACGTCGGCGGCCGACACCCGGCGGATGCGTTTCGACCCGTCGGCGTCGGGCGGTGTCCCGCTCGTCGTGCCCGCCGTGGCTCTCGTGGCCGCCCTCGCAGTGCTGGCCGCCTTCCTGCTCCGCCGCAAACGCCCGAAGACGTCCCCGTCGTCTGCCGCCGCGTCCTCGTCTGCCGCCGCGTCCTCGTCCGCCGAGGAGTCCGCGTCGCCTGGCACGACGTCCCCGTCCCCGTCGGTGGATGTGGATGCGGATGTGGATGCGGCGCGGTCGGATGTGCGCGGATGAACGGCATCACCGGACCCGAGAAGTACCTGATCTCGCTGTTCGACGGGGCGGGCGCGTTCTGGCTGGCGCTGGCCGTGGCGCTCGGCGTGGGTGCGCTGCACGCCGTCGCGCCCGGGCACGGCAAGAGCGTGACGGCCGCGTACCTGATCGGCACGCACGGCCGATACCGCGACGCGCTGCGGCTCGGTGTGGTCGTGGCGCTGATGCACACGGTCTCGGTGCTCGCGCTGGCGCTGGCCTGGGTGGGCCTGAGCAGCGCCGCCGCCGTCGGTACCGAGGCCATCACCGCCTGGCTGCAGGTGGTCGCGGGCGTGGTGGTGATCGGGGTGGGGGCGCACCTGACGTACCGGCACCTGCGCCACCGCAGGACGCACGGGGACGGGCAGGATCATGGGCACGGACATGGGCACGGACATGGGCATGGTCATGGCCATGGGCACGGGCACGGACACGGTCACCTGGATGATCCGTGGTCGCCGCGTGGGCTCACCGCGCTCGCGCTCTCCGGTGGGCTCGTGCCCTCGCCCTCGGCGTTCATCGTGCTCGTCAGCGGGCTGCTGACCGGGCGGTCGTTCGACGCCGTGGTGCTGGTGCTGGCGTTCGGGGTCGGGATGGCCGTCACGCTGACCGCCGTGGGGGTGGTGACCGTAAGCGGAGCCGGGGTGCTGGGCCGTCGTACGCCGCGGCTGCGGTTGGTACGGGTGGCGGCGGCCTGGATGCCTGCGGCGGCGGGTGTCGCCGTGGCGGTCGGCGGCTGCCTCTACCTCGCCACCGCCGTCACCGCGCTCACCTCATGAGAAGCCGAGCCGCCGCCGACTTCCGGCGGCCGGTGTCCAGGGCCGGTGTCAAGAGCCGGTGTCCCGAGCCGGTGTTCAAGGCCGGTGTTCAAGGCCGGTGTTCAGGGCCGGTGTCCAGGGCCGGTTACTCGTGGACTTCGGCGCGGGTGTGGGCCAGGTCGGCCTCCATGCGCGCCGCCGTCTCCCTGAGGGTGGGCAGGACGTCGCGGACCAGCGCGGCGGCGGTGGCGCGACCGGCGTGGGTGGCCACGTTCAGCGCCGCCGCCGTGCGCCCGGTGTGGTCCCTGACGGGCACCGCGATCGACCGTACGCCCTCCTCCAGCTCCTGATCCACCAGCGCGTACCCGTCCACGGCGGCCCGGCGCACCAGGGCGCGCAGCTCGGCCGGTGAGGTGACGGTACGGGCCGACAGGCGGCGCGGCACGATCGCGGCCAGCCGTTCCTCGGGCAGCTCGGCCAGCAGCACCCGCCCCATGGACGTGGCGTACGCGGGGAAGCGGGTGCCGACCGTGATGTTCACGCTCATGAGGCTGACGGTCTGCACCCTCGCCACGTACACCACGTTGTCGCCCGACAGGACCGCCACCGACGCCGACTCCCGCACCCGTGCCGCCAGCTCGGCGAGGTGCGGCTGCACGATCTCGCGGAACGTCAGCCCTGACAGGTGGGCGTAACCCAGCTCCAGCACCCGGGGGAGCAGCGCGAAGCGGGCCCCGTCGGCCGCCGCGTAGCCGAGCTTCTCCAGGGTCCGCACCGCCCGCCGTACGGTCGCCCGGGGCAGCCCCGTGACCTTGGCGCAGTCGGCGAGGGTCAGGCCGCCGCGCGCCGAGCCGAGCGCGGCCAGCACGGCCAGGCCGCGGGCCAGCGACTGCAGGAAGCCCATGCCCAGCTCCTGCTTGGCCACCTTGGACGAGTCCCCTCCCGGTGCGGAGGGGTTGTCGGCGGGCGTGCTCGTGGTGCCGCCGGTCAGGGCGGACTCCATCTCGGCGACCGTCTTGCGCAGCGCGGGCAGGCAGTGCTCGCGCAGCCCGGCCGCCGTGTACCGGCTCGTGTGGCTGACCACGCTGACCGCGCACACGGCCCGCCCGGACCCGTCGCGTACGGGCAGGGCCAGCGCGATCAGCCCCGGCTCGATGAGCTGGTCGTCCTCGGCCCAGGGCGCCGCCGGATCGAGCAGGGCCAGCCCGGCCGCGCACCGGTCGGCGGGCAGCAGGTCGCCGACCCGGAAGGCGACCGACATCGTCCGCCGCCGGGTGAACTGCACGACGAACCGCACCCCGTCGCCGTCCCGCACGGCCACCGAGACGGACTCGTCCAGCTCCTCCGCCAGGCGTCCGGCCAGGGGCGCGAGCGGGTCGCGCAGGCCGCCGCCGTTCAGGTACGCCTCGCCCAGCTCCATCAGGCGCGGCGCGAGCCGTACGTCGCGTCCCTCCGCCCGCAGGTAGCCCAGGTGGACGAGTGTGCCGAGCACCCGGTCCACCGTGGACCTGGCCAGCCCGGTCGCCCGCACCAGATCCGTCGCCCGGGCGGGCCGCGCGGGGTCGGCGGCCAGCGCGCGCAGCACGGCCAGCCCGCGCTCCAGGGTTCCGGCCGCTTCCATCGGCTCCTCCTCCTGCGATGAGGACGGCGGACGCGACCTCATGAACTTTCGGTGATCTTCGTCGGCGGACCTTTGACAGCTCGGCCGCCCATCCACATACTGAAGTACACAATAGTGAACAAAAGTTCGCAGAGCGAACGCGTCTCGGGAACGGAGCGTCGTGCGGAGAGACAAAGTGGTCGCCACGGCCGCGGAGGCGTTGGCCGGAGTGCACGACGGCGCGTCGTTCGCCGTCGGCGGCTTCGGCCTCAGCGGCATACCCAACGTGCTGATCCAGGCCCTCTACGACACCGGCGTCACCGGCCTCGGCGTCGTGTCCAACAACTGCGGCGTGGACGGCGGCGGCCTCGGCATCCTGCTGGCGGCCGGGCGCATCGCCCGCGTGACCGCCTCCTACATCGGCGACAACAAGGAGTTCGCCCGCCAGTACCTGGGCGGCGAGCTGGAGGTCGAGCTGACCCCGCAGGGCAGCCTGGCCGAACGGCTGCGGGCCGGCGGCAGCGGCATCCCCGCCTTCTACACCCCGGCCGGCGTCGGCACACCCGTCGCCGAGGGCGGCCTGCCGCTGCGCCACCACCCCGACGGGTCGATCGCGGTCGCCTCGCCGCCGAAGGAGGTACGCGAGTTCGACGGCCGCGAGTACGTGCTCGAACGCGGCATCCGTACCGACTTCGCCCTCGTCCGCGCCGCCAAGGGCGACCGCCACGGCAACCTGGTCTTCCACAAGGCCGCCAGGAACTTCAATCCCCTCGCCGCCATGGCCGGCCGCATCACGGTCGCCGAGGTCGAGGAGCTGACCCAGCTCGACCCCGGCGAGGTGCACCTGCCCGGCGTGTTCGTGCGGCGCGTCCTCGTGCTCACCCCCGAGCAGGCCGCCGACAAGTCCATCGAACGCCGCACGATCTCCCCGCCTCCGTCGCCCGCCGCCTCCGCGCCTTCTGCCCCGAGGACGGTGAACGAATGAGCTGGACCCGTGACGAGATGGTTGCGCGGGCCGCGGCCGAGCTGCGCGACGGCGACTACGTCAACCTGGGCATCGGCCTGCCCACCCGCATCCCCACCTTCCTGCCGCCGGGCGTGGACGTGGTCCTGCACTCCGAGAACGGCATCCTCGGCGTCGGCCCCTACCCCCGCGAGGACGAGATCGACCCCGACCTGATCAACGCGGGCAAGGAGACGGTCACCGTGCTGCCGGGGGCGTCGTTCTTCGACTCCTCGCTGTCGTTCGGCATGATCCGCGGCGGCCACATCGACGTGGCCGTGCTCGGCGCGATGCAGGTCTCGGCCCGCGGCGACCTGGCCAACTGGATGGTCCCCGGCAAGCTCGTCAAGGGCATGGGCGGGGCCATGGACCTGGTGCACGGCGCCCGCAAGGTCATCGTGATCATGGAGCACAACGCCAAGGACGGCTCCCCGAAGATCGTCGAGAGGTGCTCGCTGCCGCTCACGGGGAAGGAGTGCGTCCACCGGATCGTCACCGACCTCGGGATCTTCGACGTGACGGGACAGGGGCTCACGCTGGTGGAGCGCGCGCCCGGGGTGAGCGAGGCCGAGATACGCGAACGCACCGACGCGGAGCTCACCCCATGAAAACACGAGGACCGGCGCGGAGGCCACCCCATGAACGACCGCCTGAAGGACGTCTACATCGTCGACGCCGTACGCACCCCGTTCGGCCGCTACGGCGGCGCGCTGTCCGGGATCCGGCCGGACGACCTGGCGGCCCACGTCGTCTCGGCCCTGGTCGAGCGCAATGACGTGGAGGTCGTGGACGAGGTGCTGCTCGGCAACGCCAACGGCGCCGGCGAGGAGAACCGCAACGTCGCCCGCATGGCCGCGCTCCTGGCCGGGCTGCCGGTCACCACGCCCGGCGCGACCGTCAACCGGCTGTGCGGGTCCGGGATGGAGGCCGTCGTGCAGGCGTACCGGGCCATCGCGCTCGGCGACGCCGACACCGTGATCGCGGGCGGCGTGGAGTCGATGACCCGTGCGCCGTGGGTGCTGCCCAAGCCGGAGCGGGCGTTCCCCGCGGGCGGTCAGGAGCTGGTGTCGACGACGCTCGGCTGGCGGCTGGTCAACCCGAGGATGCCCGCCGAGCACACGGTCGCGCTCGGCGAGGGCGCCGAGCTGATCGCCGACCGCCACGGCATCTCCCGCGCCGAGCAGGACGCCTTCGCGCTGGCCAGCCATCAGAAGGCGGCCAAGGCGTCGTTCGAACGCGAGATCGTGCCCATCGCCGGGATCGACCGCGACGAGGGCATCCGCCACGACACCTCACTGGAGGCGCTGGCCAAGCTCAAGCCCGCCTTCCGCAAGGACGGCGGCACCGTCACCGCAGGCAACTCCTCCCCGCTGAACGACGGCGCGGCGGCGCTGCTGCTGACCGACGAGGCGGGGCTGCGCGGGCGCGAGCCGCTGGCCAGGATCGTGGCCGGCGGAGTCAGCGCGCTGGAGCCGCGTTACTTCGGGCTCGGCCCGGTCGAGGCCGCGGGCAGGGCGCTGGCCAAGGCGGGCAGGCGGTTCGGCGACCTGGCCACGGTGGAGCTGAACGAGGCGTTCGCGGCGCAGGCGCTGGGCTGCCTGGCCGAGCTGCCCGACCTCGACCCGGCCATCGTCAACCCCGACGGCGGCGCGATCGCGATCGGTCACCCTCTCGGCGCGTCCGGCGCCAGGATCACCGGCGCGGTGGCCCACCGGCTGGCCGCCGCCGGTTCGGGCACCGGCCTGGCCTGTCTGTGCATCGGCGTCGGTCAGGGGCTGGCCGTCGTACTCGAAAGGTAGCGGAATGTCTGAACCTCTCCAGCAGGCCGACATCGACCGGGAGATCGCCGCGCTCGGCGCGGCGCGGGCCGGCGAACGGGCCGCACACCCCTCGCGCGACTACGCCCCCTACCGCAGCACGTCGCTGCGCCACCCCAAGCAGCCGCTGGTCGCCGTCAAGGACCCCGAGGCGATCGAGCTGAGCGGGCCGGTGTTCGGCGTCACCGACGTGACGCCGCTGGACAACGACCTCACCCGACAGCACCTGGGCGAGCCGCTGGGCGAGCGGATCACCGTACGGGGGCGCGTGCTCGACCGTGACGGCCGTCCGGTGCGCGGCCAGCTCGTGGAGGTCTGGCAGGCCAACGCCTCCGGACGCTACCTGCACCAGCGCGACGACCACCCCGCGCCGCTCGATCCGAACTTCACCGGCGTGGGCCGCTGCCTGACCGGCGACGACGGCGGCTATCTGTTCACCACGATCAAGCCCGGCGCCTACCCCTGGCGCAACCACCGCAACGCCTGGCGGCCCGCGCACATCCACTTCTCGCTGTTCGGCACCGCTTTCACGCAGCGGCTGGTGACCCAGATGTACTTCCCCGGCGACCCACTCTTCCCGTACGACCCGATCATGCAGTCGGTGACCGACGAGAGCGCCAGGCAGCGGCTGGTCGCCGCCTACGTGCACGACCTGTCCGAGCCTGAGTGGTCGCTCGGCTACCGGTGGGACATCGTCCTCGACGGGCCCGCCGCGACCTGGACGGAGGACGGCAGATGACCCACCCCACCCCCTCGCAGACGGTCGGGCCGTTCTACGGGTACGCGCTGCCGTTCCCCGCGGGCGGCGACATCGCGCTCGGCGGGATCGCCGTGCACGGGTACGTCTACGACGGCGCCGGCGACCCGGTGCCCGACGCGCTGCTGGAGTTCTGGCAGGCCGACGAGACGGGTGAGGTGCGCGCGGCGGCCGGCTCGCTGCGCCGCGACCCGACGACCGGGGCCGTCCTGGGCAGGAACGGGGTCGTCTTCACCGGCTTCGGCCGGGTCGGCACCGATCTCGACGGCCACTGGACGCTGCGGACGGTCGCGCCGGGAAACGGGTACATCAGCGTCTGCGTGTTCGCCCGAGGGCTGCTGCACCACCTGTACACGCGCATCTACCTCGCGCCGGACGCGTCCCCGGAAGGTGTGCCGTCGGAGCGGCGGCACACGCTGGTGGCGGGGGAGGAGCGGGACGGCGTGTACCGGTTCGACATCCACCTCCAGGGCGAGAAGGAGACGGTCTTCTTTGACTTCGGCTGACCCGCCGCCGCACCCGACCGGCCCGGAAGCCGATGCCGGGCTGTTGTCGCCCATGCGCGGCGCGGTCGTGGAGACCGGGGACGTCGCCGTCCTCCAGGCCATGCTGGACGCGGAAGCCGCGCTGACCCGTGCCCAGGCGGCCCTCAGGCTCGTCCCCGCCGAGGCGGCCGAGGCGGTGTCGGCCGTCGCCCGCGCGGCGGCGTTCGCGCTGCCCGACCTGGTGACGCGGGCGCGGTCCGGCGGCAACCCCGTCATCCCCCTCGTCGAGGACCTCCGCAGGGCGGCCGGGCCGTACGGCGAGTACGTCCATCGGGGCGCGACCAGTCAGGACATCGTCGACACGGCCCTCATGCTGGTCGCCCGTCGCACGCTCGGCCCCGTCCTGGCGGACCTCGAACGGGTGGTCGCCGGGCTCACTGCGTTGGCCGCGGAGCACCGCGACACCCCGATGGCCGCCAGGACGCTCACCCAGCAGGCCGTCCCCACGACGTTCGGGCTGAAGGCGGCGGGCTGGCTCACGCTGGCCGCCGCGGCCCACGAGCGCCTCACGACCGCCCGCCGCGCCCTCCCCGCCCAGCTCGGCGGTGCCGCAGGCACCCTGGCCGCCTTCCGACCCGGCACGGGTACGGACGAGGACGGCGTCTTCCGGCCCTGCACGGGCACGGACGAGGAGGCCGTTGAGGAGCCCGTTGAGGTGGCGTTGCGGCTGCCTGGCCGGTTCGCTGCCGAGCTGGGCCTGGCCGAGCCCGTCCTGCCGTGGCACGTGCTGCGGACGCCGGTCGCCGACCTGGCCGGGGCGCTGGCGTTCACCGCCGGGGCGCTGGGCAAGCTGGCGGCCGACGTGCTGGTGCTGTCGCGTACCGAGATCGGGGAGCTGTCGGAGGGGGTGGGCGGCGGGTCGTCGTCCATGCCGCACAAGCACAACCCGGTCAGGGCCACGATGATCGCCGCCGCCGCCCGCCAGGCGCCCCCGCTGGCCGGCATCCTGTACGCCTCGCTCGTGGCCGAGGACGAACGGCCCGCCGGAGCCTGGCACGCCGAGTGGCAGCCGCTGCGCGAGGCGTTGCGCCTGGTGGCGGGGGCCGCGAGGGACGCCGCCGAACTGGTCGCCGACCTGCGCGTGCATCCGGATCGCATGCGCGCCAACCTCGCCGTCCCCGGAGACACCGCCCCGGCCCCCGCCCTCGTGGACCGCGCACTCACCCACCACCAGGACAAGGCACCGCACTGATGTTGCACTACCGTCTGGACGGCCCCGAGCAGGGGCAGCCGCTCGTTCTCGCCCCCTCACTCGGCACCTCCATGCGCCTTTGGGAGCCGCAGCTCGCGGCCCTGGCCCGTACCTTCCGGGTGCTGAGGTTCGACCTGCCCGGCCATGGCGGCTCCGAGTCGCTCCCGGTGAACACCATGGAGGACCTGGCCGACCTGGTGGTGGAGGTGGCCGCCGGGCAGGGCATGGAGAGCTTCCACTACGCGGGCGTGTCCATCGGCGGCGCGATCGGCGCCACGCTGGCCGTCCGCCGCCCCGGCCGGGTCAGGTCGCTGGCCATGATCTGCTCCAGCGCCAGGTTCGGTGATCCGGCGTCGTGGCGGGAGCGGGCGGAGCTGGTGCGGGCCGAGGGCATCGGGCCGCTGCTGGCGGCGACCGCCCGCCGCTGGTTCGCCGGGCCGCCGGTCCAGGCACTGCTGGACGATCTGGCCGCCGCGGACCCGGCCGCGTACGCCGCCTGCTGCGACGCCCTTGGGGCCTACGACCTGCGGGGAGACCTCGCGGCCGTGAACGTCCCCACGCTGGTGGTGGCCGGTCGGGAGGACCCGGCCACGCCTCCGCCCCATGCCAGGGAGCTGGTCGACGGCATCCCGGGCGCCACCCTCGTCGAGCTGCCGGGCGCCGCCCACCTGGCACCCGCCGACCAGCCCGCCCGCCTCACCCAGGCGCTGCTCGCGCACCTGCCGTCCCTCCCCGGCATGCAGGTACGGCGTGAGGTGCTCGGCGACGACCACGTGGACCGCGCCGTGGCCCGTACCACGCCCTTCACCAGGGACTTCCAGGACCTCATCACCCGTTACGCCTGGGGCGAGATCTGGACCCGGCCGGGACTCGACCGGCGTACCCGTAGTTGTGTCACGCTGACCGCGCTCGTCGCCCGGGGTCACCTCGACGAGCTGGCCATGCACGTACGCGCCGCCCGGCGCAACGGTCTCACCCCCGACGAGATCGGCGAGGTGCTGCTGCAGTGCGCCGTCTACTGCGGGGTACCGGCCGCCAACGCCGCCTTCGCCGTCGCCCAGCGGGTGTTGTCGGAGGAGGAGGAAGACGGAGCCTGACCGGCTTCCCACGGCCGCGTTGTTCCGACATCGACGGCGCGATCATCGTGGTCTACGCTGAGCTGGTCTTTTCCGGTGCCGTCGGCCAAGGTCCCGCCCGCTCCCACTCGCCGTCCGTCCAGCCGCCCGCTCGCCTTGGACCCCGACTGCCCGTCCTCCCGACCTGATCGCCCCTGAGAGCCTCACCTCACCCCCCTCATGTGCGAGGTGCTCCATGCGCATCACCCGCTCGACCCTGTCCACCGTCGTCGCCGCGGGTGCGGCGGCGCTCCTGCTGGCCGCCACCCCGCCCGGCTCCGCCGCCTCCCCGGACCGCGACTCCGCCCACGACGCCGCACTCGAACGGGGCCGCGACGGGGGCGCACAGAACCTGGGCGACCCCGACTACGGCGTCTGCCGTGGCACCGACCCCCGCTGCTACCACGACTGGGGCAACTTCGATCCGGCGAAGGGCTACAAGCTGCTGGTCTTCAGCCGTACGGCCGGTTCGCGCCACGCACATCTCGGCACCCCGCTGGGCCCGGGGCTGAACCCGCCACTCAAGGACGACAACGTGGCGATCAAGGCCGTGGTCGAGCTCGGCCGCCAGAACGGCTTCGCCGTCGACTACACCGAGGACGTCACCCAGCTCAACGCGGCCGGGCGGCTGCTGTCGTACAACGCCGTGATGTTCCTCAGCTCCACCCGCGACGCCCTCGACGACCCCGCGCAGACCGCCCTGCGCCAGTACATCCGCGCCGGCGGCGGTTTCGTCGGCGTGCACAACGCGTTCGGCACCGAGTACAACTGGCCCTGGTACGAGGGCCTGCTCGGCAACGCCAACTTCTTCGACCACGGCCCCAACCAGCCCGGCACCGTCGTCACCGTCAACAGGAAGGACGCCTCCACCCAGGGCCTGCCGGCGCGCTGGGCCTTCACCGACGAGTGGTACAACCTCGTCCCCTACCCCACCCGCGTCCGGGTGCTGGCCGAGGTGGACGAGGGCACCCTGCCCAACGGCGTACGCGGCAGCCTCGGCCACCCCGGTCACGGCGACCACCACCCGGTGAGCTGGTGCCAGTACTACGACGGCGGCAAGGCGTGGCTGACGACCCTCGGACACGACGTGAAGTCGTGGACCGCCGAGCCGCTGGAGGGCGACGACCTCTTCCTGCGGCACCTGCTCGGTGGCGTGAAGTCGGTGCTCGGCCTGACACCGTTCTGCCGCTGAGCCCTCGCCTGGAAGGGCCCGGCCGGCCGCCTGGAAGGGCCCGGCCGCCGTCCGGCTTCCGGCGTGTCCGGGCGGCGGCCGGGCGGCGGTCGCGCCCCTCGGGAACCCCGTCCTGGCCGACGCTTCTGAGCTGGGAAAGAGCCGGGCGAACCTTGCCGAAACTGTGCCTTGACGCTCCCGACTCGCAACGTCTACGTTAACTCGCGTCGAGAGGCTGTTAAAACGTTTCAAGCAACGTCAGACGGCCTCTCGGAAGGCGACATGCCGATCACCATGCCGCCGCCGCAGTCCACTCACCTCGCTCAACCGCACGATCGCGGCCGGGACGACCGCCGGCGCCGTCATGGGCCGACCAGAAGGAGCACCTTGCAACACCTCACCGCGCTACACGTTTCCGGGCCCACCTTCGAGCACCACCGCGAGCCGCTCGGCATCGGCGAGAGCGCGCCGCGTCTGTCCTGGACCACCGTCACCGATCTGCCGGGCTGGACGCAGGCCGGCTACGAGATCGAGATCTGCGACGCGGACGGAACGGTCCTGACCGCGACGGGCCGGGTGGAGTCCGCGGAATCGGTGCTGGTGCCCTGGCCCGGTGACGCGCTGGGCTCGCGTGAGCGGCGCGGCGCCCGCGTACGCGTGCACGGCCGCGACGGCTCGTCCGGCGACTGGAGCGAGTGGACGTGGGCCGAGACCGGCCTGCTGGAGGCGGCGGACTGGCGGGCGAAGGCCGCCGGGCCGCCCGCGGAGCTGCTCGGCCCGCCCGACGGCCCCGCACTCCTGCTGCGCCGCGACTTCACCCTGCGCGCCCCGATCGCCAGGGCCCGCCTCTACGTCACCGCCCACGGCGTGTACGAGGCCGAGCTGAACGGCCAGGTCGTCGGCGACGACGTGCTGGCCCCCGGCTGGACCAGCTACACCTACCGCCTGCGCTACCGCACCCATGACGTCACCGCCCTGCTGCGCCAGGGCGCGAACACGATCGGCGCAGCCCTGGCCGACGGCTGGCACCGAGGCAAGGTCGGCTTCTACGGCGGGGCGACCGGCGTCTACGGCGACCGTACCGCGTTCGTCGCCCAGCTCGAGATCACGTACGAGGACGGCACCACCGACCTGGTCACCACCGACGAGCACTGGCGCTGCGCCCCCGGCCCGGTCACCGCCGCCAGCCTGTACAACGGCGAGAAGTACGACGCCCGGCTGCTGCCCGGCGGCTGGTCGTCGCCCGGCTTCGACGACGGCGCTTGGCGGCCCGCCGATGTGCTCGCCCACGACCCGTCCCGGCTGGTGGCCCCCACCGGGCCTCCGGTGCGCCGGATCGAGATCCTGCGCCCGCGGAAGACGCTCACCGGCCCGGCGGGGGAGACCATCCTCGACTTCGGCCAGAACGTCTCGGGCCGCCTGCGCATCCGCGTCCAGGGACCGGCGGGCCACACCGTCACCCTGCGCCACGCCGAGGTGCTGGAGAACGGCGGCCTCAGCCTGCGCCCGCTGCGCCAGGCCGCGGCCACCGACGCCTACACCCTGCGCGGCGACGACGCCCCAGAGGAGTGGGAGCCCCGCTTCACCCTCCACGGCTTCCGCTACGCCCAGATCGACGACTGGCCGGGCCAACTCGGCGAGGGCGACGTCGAGGCCGTCGTCTGCCACACCGACATGCGTCCCGTGGGCTCGTTCAGTTGCTCGGACCCCGACCTGACCCGCCTGCACGAGAACGTCGTGTGGAGCCTGCGCGGCAACTACGTGGACCTGCCCACCGACTGCCCCCAGCGCGACGAGCGGCTCGGCTGGACCGGCGACATCCAGGTCTTCGCCCCCACCGCCGCCTTCCTCTACGACTGCGCGGGACCGCTGACGTCGTGGCTGGCCGACCTCGCCGCCGAGCAGACCGCGCTCGGCACGGTCCCGCACTACGTGCCGTGGGTGCCGCTGCTCCCGGCCGAGCCCGCGGCGGCCTGGGGCGACGCCGCGGTGATCGTGCCGTGGGTGCTCTACGAGCGGTTCGGGGACCTCGGCGTGCTGCGGGCCCAGTACGCCTCCATGAAGGCGTGGGTGGACGAGATCGCCGCGCTGGCGGGCGAGGGCCACCTGTGGGACAAGGGCTTCCAGTTCGGCGACTGGCTCGACCCGGCGGCCCCGCCCGACGACCCCTTCAAGGCGCGGACCGACAGCGCGCTCGTCGCCACCGCCTACCACGCCTGGACGGCCCGCATCGTCGCCGACACCGCGGACCTGCTCGGCCACGCCGCCGACGCGGCCCGCTACGCCGAGCTGGCCGCCGCGGTGCGGCGGGCGTTCGTGCGCGAGTTCGTCACCCCCTCAGGACGGCTGGCCTGCGACACCCAGACGGCCTACGCCCTCGCGCTCCACCTCGACCTGCTGGACACCCCGGCGCAGCGCGAGCGGGCCGGGCGCCGCCTGGTCGAGCTGGTCGCCGCCGACGGGCACCACATCGGCACGGGGTTCGTGGGCACGCCGCTGGTCTGCGACGCGCTGGTCGCGGTCGGGGCGTACGACACCGCGTACGAGCTGCTGACCCAGCGCGAATGCCCGTCATGGCTGTATCCCGTCACCATGGGGGCCACCACGATCTGGGAACGGTGGGACAGCATGCTCCCCGACGGGACGGTCAACCCCGGCGAGATGACCTCGTTCAACCACTACGCGCTGGGCGCGGTCGCCGACTTCCTGCACCGTACGGTCGCCGGGCTCGCCCCGGCCGCCCCCGGCTACCGGCGGTTGCGCGTCGCACCTCGCCCCGGAGGCGGCCTGACCGGGGCGGACGCCTCGCTGGAGACGCCGTACGGCCCGGCCTCGGTCTCCTGGACCAGGACGGAGAGCACCATGACGATCACCGCCACGGTCCCGCCGGGCGCGACCGCCGAGATCGTCCCGCCGTGGCCGGACGCCGTCGCGCAGGAGGTGGGCTCCGGCACCCACACCTTCACCGGCTCCTACCGCTCGCCGGACCTCGACCGGGGATGACGGCGTCGCGCGGGCCTGCTCACCGGGCGGGCCCGCGCGCGGCCAGCCGCCGGCCGAGCCGCTGGGCCGGGGCCTCGACCAGGTGGTACGTCAGCACGCTCAGCGGGATCAGGACGAGAAAGTACAGCGGCAGGCCGGGCACCACGTACAGCAGGATCGGGTGCAGCAGGTAGACGGAGAAGCTGATCACGCCGAGCCGCGCCGGCCATCGGGGGAAGGCCCGCTCGCGCAGCGCGTACGCCAGCGCGAACACGCAGAACGCCAGCACGATCGCCGGGATCCAGGCCGGATCGGCCTTGGCCGGGAGCCCGCAGCCCAACACCACCAGCACCGCGGCCCCGGCCGCCCGCCAGGAGATCTCCCCCTGCTCGGCCCGGTAGATCGCCGTCCCCGCGAACATGGTCGCCAGGGTGATCAGGCCCTGCCAGGTGCCGCCCCGGCTGCCCAGCACCACCAGCGCCAGGCCGAGCAGCCCGCCCGCGACGGCCCCCACGGTCCGCGCCCGGCCGTCCGCCAGCACGGTCACCGCGATGGCCGCGACGACGGCGAGGCCCAGCAGCGCGGCGAGTACGTCGGCCCGCCCGCCGATCGACGCCTTGGGCAGCAGCAGGCCCAGCGGCACGGCGGCCAGCGCCAGGGCCACGGCGGTACCGGCCGACCTGCGCGCCTGCCCCACCGCGAACAACGCCACGCACATCAGGTAGAACGCCATCTCGTACGAGAGCGTCCAGGTCACGTTGATCACTGCGGGCAGGTTGAGCAGTTCCTGCAACATCGTCACGTTGCCGAACGCGACCAGAGGCAGCGGCCGCTCGCCGAGCCCGGGAGGGAGGGGGAGCAGACCCAGCCAGGCGAGCGCGAGCACCAGGCAGAAGGCGACCAGCAGCAGCGGGAGCAGGCGGAAGGCGCGGCCGGTCCAGAAGGCGCGCAGGTCGCCCCGCCGTTCCAGGGAGGCGGGGATGATGTAGCCGCTGACCAGGAAGAAGACGAACACGCCCCACGTGCCGACGTCGATCACGCGGTCCACCTCGGCCCAGATGCCCGGGATGAACGTCCAGCCGGCGTGATGCATGGTGACCGCCAGCGCCGCCGGGCCTCGCAGGGCGTCCAGCCAGGCCAGCCTGCTAGGGGCCAAGAACATCTGCCGCAGTCTAGGCCATAAGGGGCAAACACGGCCCGGCCCCGCCGACCCGGAACCGCGCCCCCGGCCAGGCGGTCGTACGGCTGGGGCCGCGCGTTAGCCGGGCTCCCGCGATCAGGTTCGCGCGTGAGCCCGGCTCCTGCGATCGGGGGGCGTGCGTGAGGCGGGTTCCTGCGATCGGGGCCGCGCGTGAGCCGGGCTTCTGCGATCGAGGGCGTGCGTGAGCCGGGCGGTCGTACGATCAGGGCATGCTGCATGGCCGGGAGCGGGAGTGCGCTCTCGTCGCGCGGCTGCTCGACGGCGCGCGCGAGCGCCGCAGCGGCGTCCTGGTCGTGCGCGGGGAGGCGGGCATCGGGAAGTCCGCGCTGCTCGGATACGCCGCCGCGCGGGCGGCGGACATGCGGGTGCTGCGCGGCGGCGGCGTCGAGCCGGAGTCCGAGCTGCCGTACGCGGCGGCGCACCAGCTCCTGCGGCCCGTCGCCGACCGGCTCGGGGCGATCCCCGCCGGGCAGGCGGCGGCGTTGCGGGGCGCGTTCGGGCTGGGGGAGCCGGTGGAGGGGGACCGGTTCCTGGTCTCCGTGGCGGTGCTGAGCCTGCTGTCCGAGGTGGCCGAGGACGGGCCACTGCTGTGCCTGATCGACGACGCGCAGTGGCTCGACGGGGCCTCGGCCGACGCGCTGGCGTTCGTGGCGCGGCGGCTGGAGGCGGAGGGCGTGGTGCTGCTGTTCGCGGTGCGCGACGAGGACGCCGTGGGCCCTGCGCATCCTTCCGTGGGCTTCGCGCATGTTCGCGTGGGCTTCGCGCGGCCGCTCGCCGGGCTGCCCGAGCTGCGCCTGGGCGGGCTGGCGCCGGAGGCCGCGCGGGCCCTGCTGGCCGAGCGTACGGAGGCGGCGCTCGCCCCCGAGGTGGCCGGCCTGTTGGTGGAGGGCACTGCGGGCAACCCGCTCGCGCTGCTGGAGCTGCCCGGCTCGCTGTCGCCCGGCCAGCTCGCCGGGTCGCGCCCGCTGCGCGAACGCCTGCCCGCCGAGGCCGCGCTCGAAGAGGTCTTCCTGGCCCGGGTGCGGCGGCTGGCCGCCCCCGCGCAGACGCTGCTGCTCGTCGCCGCGGCCGAGGAGAGCGGTGACGTCGGCCTGGTGCTGCGCGCCGCGCAGCGGCTGGACGTGGCCGCCGACGCGCTCGACG